>JAVLUO010000008.1 GCA_031628995.1 Bacillota bacterium LX-D
GAACCACCCGTTCCCATCCCGAACACGGAAGTTAAGCCCTCCAGCGCCGATGGTACTAGGGAGTATTCCCTGGGAGAGCAGGTCACTGCCAGAATTATATATTCCCTGATAGCTCAATGGTAGAGCACTCGGCTGTTAACCGAGTTGTTGTAGGTTCGAGTCCTACTCGGGGAGCCATTACAACTACCTATCAAGTAAAACGATAGGTAGTTTTTTTATAGCTATTTTATAGTGGTTCATATGCTAAATCGTGGGATTGTTTCATTGTATATCTGACCTGATTAAAAAAATATATTTTGTTAAAAATATAGATAATGACTTGACATTTTAAATATTTATTATATTATTTAATTGAAAGGTCAAACTTGGTCAAAAGGTTAAAGATAGTCAGGGGTGCGTATTTTATGGGTAGTTTAGTCGATGCGATTGAAGCTTATATAAAATACAATTTGGAAAAGAGTCCAACAAATTATGTGGAACTGCAGCGCAGTGAATTGGCTTTAAAGTTTGCTTGTGTTCCTTCGCAGATTAATTACGTGTTAAGTACAAGATTTACTGTGGAACAAGGTTATTTGGTTGAAAGCCGCCGGGGAGGCGGAGGTTACCTTCGTATAGTTAAATTACCAATTAATCAAGATGAACATCTATATCGTCTAATAAATGAAAGTATCGGTAAAATAGTAAATCAAGCGGCTGGTGAGGGTTTAATCAAAAGGCTCCTTGAAGAAGGTTTTTTAACTAAGCGAGAAGGAATGCTAATGAAAGCTATTATCAAAAATGAAAGTATTCCACTTGAAGGGATGCAAAGAGATTTAGTCCGTGCCAATCTGCTTCGGGTAATGCTTTTAACCATACTGCGCGAGGAGTTTCAAGAATAGTATTTGTTTAACTTATTCGGAGGTGGGTTATTATGCTGTGTCAGCAATGCCAAAAGAGGCCTGCAAAAGTGCATATTACTAAAATTGTAAATCAACACAAAACTGAATTAGATTTATGTGAGGAATGTGCTAGTATGTACCAGCAGGAATGGAGCGGTTTTTTTGAACCAACCTTTTCTATAAATAATCTTTTGGCAAGTATTTTGTCAAATGATCCTCAAATAAAGAGTAGTTCTAACAATGTATTGCAAGGCAAGGTTTGCCCACTATGTGGACAGCATTATGCTCATTTTGCTCAGACAGGAAAATTAGGATGTGATCACTGTTATGAGAGCTTTAGTAATGGAATAAATCCATTGCTTCGTAGAGTGCAAGGTAGTCAAACTCATAAAGGGAAGATACCTAAGCGAATTGGTGGAAGTTTAAAAATTCAAAAAGAATTGCAAGACTTACGATATAGGTTACAAGGGCTAATTTTAAATGAAGAGTTTGAGGAAGCCGCTGAAGTTCGAGATAAAATTAAAGAACTGGAAAAGAAACTGAGGGGAAAGGAAAAAGGGGTGGAATAGATGAGAAACATTTTTAAACACAGTAAGTGGATGGAAGGCTATGGCCCAGAGGCAGATATTGTATTATCGAGCAGAGTCAGACTAGCCAGAAATTTTAAGGATATCCCTTTTCCTCAAGTACTCAGCGAACAAAAATTATTAGATGTTGCTGATACTGTTGAACATATGGTACCGGAACTTTTATCTAATAATAAAATTGATACTTTAGAATTTATTTTATTAGATAAATTATCTGCACTAGAAAAGCAAATACTAGTTGAAAAGCATTTAATAAGTATTCAGTTAGCGGAAGGAGGAAAAGGCAAAGCTGTACTCTTAAATAATGATGAATCCATAAGTATTATGGTAAATGAAGAAGATCATTTGCGAATTCAATGTCTGTTGCCTGCTTTGCAATTAAATGAAGCTTTACGAATAGCTAACTTGGTAGATGATGCTTTAGAAAGTAAGTTAGATTATGCTTTTCGCGAACCATACGGTTATTTAACAAGCTGCCCTACTAATGTTGGAACTGGTCTAAGAGCATCCGTAATGATGCATTTACCTGGACTAGTTATTACTAATCAAGTAAAAAAAGTACTTTCTGCGCTGCCAAGAGTAGGTTTAACAGTTAGAGGGCTTTATGGGGAAGGCAGTGAAGCTTCAGGGAATTTATTTCAGATATCTAATCAAATTACCCTAGGACAATCTGAAGAAGATATTATCTATAACTTAAATTCTGTTTGTAATAAAATTATTGAACAAGAACGTTCGGCTAGAAAAGCTATGCAAGCAGAATGGAAAATACAGTTGGAGGATAAAGTAAATAGGGCTTATGGTCTTTTAACACATGCTAAAGTAATAAGCTCTGAGGAAGCAATAAGGTTATTGTCTGATTTACGTTTGGGCATAACCATGAATTTAATTAACGGTGTAAAAACGGACCAACTTAATGAATTATTAGTTGCTATCCAACCTGCATCTCTTCAAGCCCATTACGAAAAGAGTATGTCTTCATTTGAGAGAGATGTAAAAAGAGGAGAACTCATTAAAAAGATATTAATAGAAAAGTAGGTGATTAATTATGTGGGAAAGGTTAACGGAAAGAGCGCAAAATGTGATTAAAATAGCAAAAGAGGAAGCACAAGAGCTAGGTCACCCTGCCATTGGAACAGAACATTTATTGCTCGGCTTAATAAAAGAGGGAGAAGGCGTTGGCGCTAGAGCTTTAAAAAGTTTAAATATAAATATAGATGATATTCGTAACGAGATTACTCAATTATTAGGTAAAAGCTCATCAAGTACTGCCGATATTAGTTTTACACCACGAGCTAAAAGAGTATTAGAACTTTCTTTAATTGAAGCCAGAAAAATGGGCGTTAATTACGTTGGTACTGAACACTTACTATTAGGCATACTTAGGGAAGGCGAAGGTGTGGCTGCCAGAGTGCTAGCTAAATTTGGTATAACAGCAGAAAAAATAAGAAATCAAGTTATGAGTCTCCTTGGCGGTAGTGCCAAAGCATTTAATCCATGGGGGATATTTTTTATTGGAGGCGAAGATCCAGAGTTTACCTCAGGACAGAATATGCAAAGTTCCTCCCAGGGAAAAAGTACTGGTACTTCTACACTAGATCAATTTGGCAGAGATTTAACTGCTATGGCTAGAGAAAATAAGTTAGATCCTGTAATAGGCAGAGAAAAGGAAATAGAAAGAGTCATCCAAGTGTTAAGTAGAAGAACTAAAAATAACCCAGTTTTAATAGGTGAACCTGGTGTTGGGAAAACAGCAATTGCTGAGGGATTGGCACAACGTATTGAAGAGAAAAAGGTGCCAGAAATACTTTTTGGCAAAAGAGTAGTGACCTTGGATATGTCTGGAATGGTTGCAGGTTCCAAATATAGAGGCGAATTTGAAGAGAGATTAAAAAAGGTATTAACTGAAATTACACAAGCAGGCAATATTATTTTATTTATAGATGAGCTGCATACCTTAATTGGTGCAGGAGCAGCAGAAGGAGCTATTGATGCTGCTAACATTTTAAAACCATCATTGGCTCGAGGGGAAATCCAATGTATAGGTGCCACGACTTTAGACGAATACAGAAAACATATTGAAAAAGATGCAGCTTTAGAGCGTCGTTTTCAGCCCATTACGGTAGGTGAACCAACGCAGGAAGAAACTGTTAAAATTTTATATGGTTTAAGGGATAAGTACGAGGCCCATCACAGGGTTAAAATTACTGATGAGGCTATAGAGGCAGCAGTTAGACTTTCTGATCGATATATTACAGACCGATTTTTACCCGATAAAGCAATTGATTTAATCGATGAAGCTGCTTCACGAGTGCGTTTAAATGGACATATTGCTCCTCCCGATTTAAAAGATATGGAAGCAAAACTGGAGGAAATTCGCAAAGAGAAGGAGGCAGCTGTTCATAGCCAAGAATTTGAAAAAGCAGCTACTTTAAGAGATAAAGAGCATGAAATAAGGGATAACCTACAAAAACTAAAGCAAGATTGGGACGCCAAAAAGGGTACCACTAAATCCCAGGTAAATGCTGAAGAAATTGCTCATATTGTTGCTGATTGGACTGGAATTCCAGTGACAAAATTAGCTCAAGAGGAGAGCGAAAAGCTATTAAAATTGGAAGATATCTTGCATGAAAGGGTTATTGGACAGGATGAAGCTGTAAAAGCTGTCAGCAGGGCAGTTCGCCGTGCACGAGCTGGACTGAAAGACCCTAAACGTCCAATTGGTTCATTTATTTTCCTAGGGCCTACTGGCGTAGGTAAAACTGAGTTAGCTAGGGCTCTAGCTGAAGGACTTTTTGGCGATGAAAACGCTTTAGTGCGCCTTGACATGTCCGAATACATGGAAAAGCACACTGTTTCTAGATTAATTGGAGCTCCTCCTGGCTATGTAGGCTATGAAGAAGCCGGTCAGTTAACAGAAGCTGTCCGTCGCAAGCCTTATACAGTAGTATTATTTGATGAAATTGAAAAAGCCCATCCCGATGTGTTTAATATACTATTGCAAGTACTAGAAGATGGCCGCTTAACAGATTCCAAAGGTAAAACTGTTGACTTTAGAAACACAGTGCTTATTATGACCTCTAATGTAGGCGCAAGCAAGCTGAAAGGAACTCGAACTCTTGGCTTTAGTACTACTGAAAAAGCAGAAGAATCCTATCAAGCAATGAAAGACAGGGTAATGGATGATTTAAAACGTACCTTTAGGCCTGAGTTTTTAAATAGAATCGACGAACTTATTGTCTTCCATTCCTTAAGCAAGGAGCATATCCTTGATATCGTTGATTTGATGATTAATGAAGTTAATAAACGGTTAAAAGAACAGGACATTGAAATAACTGTTACTGACGAAGCTAAAGCAAAATTAGTAGAAGAAGGTTTTGACGAGGAATATGGGGCAAGGCCTTTACGCAGAACTATTTTACGCCTAATTGAGGATAATTTAGCTGACGGTATGTTAGAAGGCAAATTTAAAGCCGGTGATAAAATTACTGTTAAATTGTTAGATAGGAAAGTAGTTTTAGAAAAATAATTTTAGCAAAATAAAATCTCTGATTAACTTCAGGGATTTTATTTTTTCTTGAACAATGGTACTATGGCAATAAAATGGGCTGTTAAAAGGATGAGATTACTGTGTCGAAGATTAAAACAAAATATATCTGTCAGCAATGTGGTTTAGAAACAGTAAAATGGTTAGGAAAATGTCCCGGATGTGGTGAGTGGAATAGCCTGGTGGAAGAATTAATACCACAAGAACCCTTTTTAAAAGGTGGGCTAGCACTGGGGTTATCATCTGGACAAAAGCCGGAACAAATAAATAAGGTAGAAACAGACGAATACCCACGGTTTTCAACAGGCTCAGAAGAGCTTAATCGGGTATTAGGTTTGGGGATTATGCCAGGTTCCTTAACATTAATAGTTGGAGACCCGGGTATAGGCAAGTCCAGTCTTACCCTGCAAGTGTGCTCTTTCGTAGCCGAAAACCGTGGAAAGGTGCTCTATGTTACTGGAGAGGAAAGTGCTCGGCAAATTAGGCAAAGGGCTGACCGACTTAAGGCCTTAAATGAAAATTTATTTGTGTTAAGTGAAACTAATCTAGAGATTATAGAAAAATATACACTGGAACTAAAGCCTGAGCTATTAATTATTGATTCAATTCAAACAATCTTTAAACCAGATATTCAAAGTGCTCCAGGCAGCGTCAGCCAAGTTAGGGAAAGTGCGGCCCAACTGTTGAGGCTTGCTAAAACTAATGTCATAGCAACTTTTTTAGTAGGACATGTGACTAAAGATGGGACCCTTGCTGGGCCAAGAGTACTGGAACATATTGTTGACACTGTTCTTTATTTTGAAGGAGATCGAAATGCACAATTTCGGGTCTTAAGAGCAATTAAAAATCGTTTTGGCAGTACTAATGAAATAGGATTATTTGAGATGTGTAATCAGGGATTAGTCGATGTTCCTGATGCGTCTAAGATCTTTTTAGCCGAACGGCCCGTAGATGTTCCAGGCAGTGTCATTATCCCAACTATTGAAGGAACTAGACCATTATTAGTTGAAGCTCAAGCTCTTGTTAGTAAGTCCACTTACCTGCCCCCGCGCAGAACATCGGATTCTGTTGATATTAAACGCATTCAATTGCTTTTGGCTGTTCTTGAAAAGCGGGTTGGCTTAGGATTTGGCAACATGGATGTTTTTGTTAAGGTTGCTGGAAGAATTACTATCGATGAACCTGCTATCGACCTAGGGTTAACAGTTGCTCTAGCATCCAGTTTAAAAAATGTAGCGACTGATAAAGCTACTGTAATTTTTGGTGAGGTTGGCTTGACAGGGGAAGTCCGTGCGGTCACCCAAGTTGAACAGAGGATTAAGGAATCTGAAAAAATGGGATTTAGACGGATTATATTACCTAATGGAAATTTAAATAATTTATCACCCAACATTTCACTAGAGTTAGTAGGAGTGAAGTCGGTAGAAGAGGGTCTTCAAGCGGCTTTTAAGTAGTAGATTAAAGTTAACGAAATATGAATATACAACAATATGGTTAACCCCTAAATGATAGCTAAGAACTATTTGGGGGTTTTTGTATTGACATGTGCTAATTCTCAGCATAAAATTAATTCATTATTTTAGAATAAGCTAATATATTTATTAATAAATATTAGCAATATGGGGGATGTAAAATGGTTTTTCTTGCCGAAATTTTTAGATGGCTCAACAGCCAATTATTGCAAATGAAATGGTTGGCACACTTAATTGAATCCCTGGTGGAAAATGTTTTTGGTCTCCCAACGGATAGCCGTTTAGGTGGAAGTATTCACTTTTTCATCTACGATACCATAAAGATATTAATACTTTTATCAGTCTTAATTTTTATCATATCTTACATCCAAAGCCACTTTCCACCTGAACGGACCAAAAAAATATTAGGAAAGTTTGGCGGTATTACTGGCAACATCATGGGGGCATTGCTGGGCACAATTACTCCCTTTTGTTCATGTTCCAGCATACCGCTTTTTATCGGATTTACGGAAGCAGGTTTGCCTCTTAGTATAACTTTTTCTTTTCTAATCTCTTCACCAATGGTTGACCTGGCTTCTTTGCTACTATTACTCTCAATTTTCGGGGCTAAAATTGCTATTGCCTATGTTTTTGTAGGGCTTATTCTCGCTATTGTGGGAGGTACCATTATCGGCAAGCTTGGTATGGAGCAATATGTGGAGGACTATGTCTGGGGAATACAAAGCCAGGAAGTTGAACTGCCTGAAATGACAAAAAGGGAACGGATTAATTATGCTCTTGATCAGGTTAAAGAAATCGTACATCGTGTTTGGCTCTATATTTTAATTGGAGTAGGTATTGGAGCAGCTATCCATAATTGGATACCCGAGTCTATTATTGAAAATGTTATAGGTTCAAACAACCCTTTTTCAGTTATTTTAGCTACCCTAGTAGGAGTGCCTATGTATGCAGATATTTTTGGGACCCTTCCTATTGCCGAAGCACTCTTTGATAAAGGAGTAGGAATTGGTACGGTGCTGTCTTTTATGATGGCAGTAACTACTTTGTCTCTGCCTTCTATGATTATGTTACGTAAGGTTGTTAAACCGATGCTGTTATGGACATTTATTTGTATTGTCACCTTTGAGATTACTCTAGTTGGATATTTATTTAACGCATTTTCATTTTTTTTAGTTTAGTCAGCTTTGTGAAAGAGAAGAATTTTGAAAGGATGTTGATAGTATGAGTAATGAAAACAAAGAGTTTTGTTGTTCCGACTTGTCCTGCTGTAGTCCTATTAACAAGCAGGAAGAACCTAAAAGACAGCTTGTGGTTGGAAAGTTCTCCTACTATTCGCGTCAATGGTCATGATATTCAGTTTGAGGTAAAAGAAAGCGTATGTAGTTCATGCAGCGATTTAAGCGGCGTTGAAACTGACTGGCACCATTGAAGGGCGCAAGTTTCTTAGGTGGTAATAAGTTTTGCTTATTTTCCTTACCAAAAAATTTTTAGTAAAGTGTTGTATATTTATAAATAATGGCATATAATATATGTGCATATGCGAATAAATAAATATACAATAAATGGTGATTAAAAATGCAATTACTGCTGAATATCTTAAAGGCACTGTCTGATGAAACACGGCTGCGCATAATTAACTTGTTATATGAAAAGGAGCTCTGTGTATGCGATATAATGGAAACCCTGCAAATTACTCAGACCAAAGCTTCCAGGCACCTTTCTTATTTAAAAAACAGCGGACTTGTATCAGATAGAAAGCATGCACAGTGGGTATATTACTCAATTATACATGATACTCAGAATAAATTTTTAGATAGTTTGGTATTCGATAATTTAAGGAATTTAGAGCAGTTCAAGAATGACTTGGCAAACCTAAAGGAGTGGCTGCGAAGAAAAAATATCCCCTGTGATTAAGGGCGAGTTAAGCAATAATAAACTAAGGGAGAAGTGATGGTGTGAAGGTGAAAGTTGCATTCGTATGTACAGGTAACTCTTGTCGAAGCCAAATGGCAGAAGGTTTAGCCAAGCGTTACGGAAATAATGTATTAGAGGTTTATAGTGCAGGCACACACCCTGCGGAAGAAGTCAATCAAAACGCAATAGCAGTTTTACAGGAAATTGGGATTGACATTAGTGACCAATACCCTAAACTATTAAACGATATTCCTCACGAAATGGATGCTCTAATCAAAATGGGCTGTGGTGTTGAGTGCCCCTTTATTCCCAGTAAGTACCAAGATGATTGGGGACTTCCCGACCCTGTAGGTCAGCCAATAGAAGAATTTAGGAGGGTTAGAGAAATTATTAAAGAGAAGGTTCTAGCTCTTGTTAAAAAAGCCCAAAATAATGAATTGTTTTAAGGAGGGTAAAAAATGTCCGAAAAAATTTCAACTCAATTAAATTTTTTGGATCGCTGGCTCACCTTATGGATTTTTGCGGCAATGGCTCTGGGGGTATTAATTGGCTATGTTTTTCCAGGGGTAGCGGATTTATTAAACAGATTTTCTATTGGCACAACGTCTATTCCCATTGCAGTAGGTCTAATTGTGATGATGTATCCGCCCCTAGCCAAAGTTAAATATGAAGAATTGGGGAAAGTATTTCGCAACAGAAGAGTTATCACTTTATCTTTAGTGCAGAACTGGATCATTGGTCCTATATTAATGTTTTTTTTAGCCATAATATTTTTACATAATTATCCCGAATATATGGTAGGACTAATTTTAATTGGTTTAGCTCGTTGCATTGCTATGGTCATTGTCTGGAACAGCTTGGCAAAAGGAGACGGTGAGTATGCGGCTGCTTTAGTAGCTCTAAACTCTATCTTCCAAGTAATATTTTACTCCTTTTACGCCTACGTGTTTATTACACTTTTACCAAGCTGGCTTGGGCTGCAAGGAATGGTCGTTCATATTTCTATGGCAGAAGTAGCAAAGAGTGTAGCAATTTATTTAGGTATTCCTTTTGTAGCAGGTTTTTTAACCCGTTATTTCCTATTGCCAGCAAAAGGACGAGAATGGTATGAAAAAACTTTTGTGCCTAAAATCAGTCCTTTAGCTCTGATTGCTTTATTATTTACAATTGTCGTTATGTTTTCCTTAAAAGGAAATTACATTATTAAATTGCCTCTGGACGTAGTGAGAATTGCTATTCCCTTAGTTATTTATTTCTTAGTTATGTTTTTAGTATCTTTTTATCTTAGTAAACGTATAGGCATTAATTATGAACAAACAACAACCCTAGCTTTTACAGCGGCTAGTAATAACTTTGAGTTAGCAATTGCTGTTGCTGTAGCTGTTTTTGGTATTGAGTCAAGTCAAGCTTTTGCAGCAGTTATAGGACCACTCATAGAAGTACCAATTATGATTTGGCTAGTTAATGTAGCTCTTGGCTTTCGAAAAAAATATTTTGTAGAGGCACCCAAGTAAAGAAATATAGAAATGTCATTAGATTTAACATGAGCCATTTATAAGGCTCATGTTTTTTTATAAAAAGTTTAAATTATGCAATAAATATTAAAATATTTTAACATGATTATTATCTAATTTTTGATATTATAAGATTAGGATAATGTATGCGCTTAGATACTGTTTAAGGAGTTGAATCGGGTGACTTTAATCAAGCATTTACGGAATTTTTTAACTCCAGAACTTTTGTAAAAGAAATCATAGCACAATTCGTCTATTAAAAAGTTATTGCAAAAAATTTACTTGGTCTTTCATTTTATTATTGCATATTTGTAAAAATTAGTTTGCAATTGGAGTTTTTTTGAACTTTTTTTAAAGTTATTAAGCAACATCTACAACAAAAAGATATACTAAGTCTAAACAGATATTCAACACATTTCTTTTAGTTATGATTGTATTAATAATTTATAAGATATTTAAAAAATTACAGTAATACGTAAAACAAATTGGCGTCTTCAAGCAATTTGTCTTGAACGTTGATTTTAGTATTTTTTCATTAGCTTAAACTAGCTTCATTTTTGAAATGTGCAAACTCGCTTTTGCTATCTACATATTTTTAGTAAAGCTTAATACTATTTTCTTAGCAGTTTAAAAAGGGGAAATAAAAAATTATAAGAAGGTGTGTATTTTGAAAAAGTGGTTTACTTCCATGATTTTTGACACGAGTGCTCATACTACCACTTTTTTAATTTAACCGACTAACTTAACTAAAGTCGTTTTGTACTGTAAAAATACGTATCTGTCCGATCATTTTTTATGCTTAGATTATTTCTGTCTAAAAGCAAGCCATAAAGTAGTTTAGCATCTGTGCTTAGTCCTCTGAATCGTTCCGAGAACAATTCTTTAGGTATTCTATTATAAATTTTTGAGATTGTTTTCCACAATTGACAGGGGTTTGGAGAATATGCGAAAACGAAAAATTTTACAAAGGTGATTTTTAGAGTATAATTAAAGTATAATTGTATGGGAGGTGACTAAAATGTTTACAGTTGGCGATAAAGTAGTCTATCCCATGCATGGTGCTGGAGTTATCGAGGCTATAGAAGAAAAAGAAGTACTAGGAGAAAAAAGAAAGTACTATGTCATGCGTTTACCGCTGAGTGAGATGAAAGTTATGATACCTTTTGATAATGTTGGCGGCACAGGTTTACGTCAAGTTATTGATGAAGCTGGTTTTCAAAAAGTTCTAAAAATTTTACAGGATCCTAAAAACGATATGTCTACAAGCTGGAATTTAAGGTATCGGGCAAACTTGGAAAAAATTAAAGGCGGAAATATTTATGAAATAGCCGAAGTAGTTAAAAATTTAAGTATCAGGGATAGGGAAAAAGGTCTTTCGGCAGGGGAAAAGAAAATGTTAGAAAGTGCGCGCCAGATACTAATCAGCGAATTGGTTTTAGCTAAAGATGTAGAAGAACCCCAGGTTAAAAATTTATTGGAAGGGGTATTGACTTGATTCTTTCTGGGGAACGAAAGTTCCTTTTTTCTTAGGAATAGCAGACAAAGTATTGGCGATGGAAAATTTTTGAACTAATTAACTTGAATTAATTTCCAGTATTATTGTATAATAAAATCCTAAGTTAGTAAGAATATTAAAAGGAGGTGGAATAATGATTAGAGGGATAATTAGAGTAATTATAGCACTTTCGGCAGCGGCTGCTGGGGCTTCCTTAGGTTTATTTGTAACTGAGACATGGGTTGATGGCTCTGCCGGATTAAAATGGGCTATCTGGGGATTAACTGGAATTTTTACAGGACTTATAGGGTTTAGTTTAGCACCAAAGTTAATTTCTGCTACTATTCAAACTGCTAAATGGTATGAAAGCAAGTTGAATAGGACACCTACCCAAGATATATTTGGAGGGGTGATTGGTTTAATTGTTGGACTTATTATAGCTAATTTATTAGGTATTCCAATTTCCAGATTGCCATTTGTAGGTCCTTACTTGTTTATTGCAGTAAGTTTACTTATAGGTTATTTGGGCTGGAATGTAGGCGCAAAGAAAAAAGAAGAATTTTTTGGGCTTCTAGCAGTGCTGCGCCCGGGCAGTAAAGATAAACAAGGAAAAGGTGAATTGCCTAAAGCTAGCTATAAGATTTTGGATACAAGTGTAATTATCGACGGCCGGATTGCGGATATCTGTAAAAGTGGATTTGTGGAAGGGACTCTAATAATACCTAATTTTGTTTTGGAAGAGTTGCGCCATATTGCGGATTCTTCAGATCTGCTAAAAAGGAATCGAGGACGCAGAGGCCTAGATATATTAAACATAATCCGTAAGGATTTGGATGTAATGGTCAAAATTTATGAAAAAGATTTTGATGACATACCTGAAGTAGATAGTAAACTAGTTAAGCTAGCCCAGGTAATTGGAGGTCAAGTCATTACGAATGATTATAATTTAAATAAGGTGGCAGAACTGCAAGGAGTAAAAGTGTTAAACATCAACGAACTATCAAATGCTGTAAAGCCCGTTGTTCTGCCTGGAGAAGAAATGATTGTCCAGGTAATTAAAGATGGTAAAGAACTTGGACAGGGTGTGGCTTATTTAGATGATGGGACGATGATTGTGGTAGAAAATGGTAAAAGATATATTGGCCAGATCATTGGTGTCATGGTTACTAGTGTGCTGCAAACTGCTGCCGGCAGAATGATTTTTGCAAAACCTAAAACTTATGAAAAAAAGTTTAACGACCAGCCTGCATTGGAGGTGAATGCTGGTGTCTGAAGTTGCAGCAGTAATTGTTGCAGCAGGACGAGGAAATAGAATGAGGTCCGAAATTCCTAAACAGTACCTAAATCTTGTAAATCGTCCAGTATTAGCGCATACATTACAAATATTTCAAAGCTGTCCGTTGATTAATGAGGTAATACTAGTTGCCAATAAGGATGAAAAGGATAAAACTCAACAGGAAATAATTAAAGCTTATGCTTTTGATAAAGTTACACAAGTTGTTGCTGGAGGTAGGGAAAGACAAGATTCAGTTTATAATGGGCTGCTTGCTCTTAGTGCTGAAACTAATCTAGTGGTCGTGCACGATGGTGTACGGCCACTTTTGACTGTTGATCTTTTGGAAAGGAGTATTTACGAGGGCCAAAAATACGGGGCAGTTATACCAGGAGTTCCTGTTAAGGATACAATTAAAATTGCAAATACAGAGGGCTTTGTTCAAAAGACACCTCCCAGGGATGCCCTTTGGGCAGTCCAAACCCCTCAAGTTTTTAAGAAAGATTTGCTGTTGGCTGCTATGGAAAAGGCAAAAAAAAGCAATTTTTGTTGTACTGATGAGGCTGGAATAGTAGAATGGTATGGAGAAAAAGTTAAAATTTTTCCAGGTGAATTAGAAAATATTAAAATTACCACACCCGAAGATTTAACATTTGCTACTATGATATTGGAGAAGAGATAAGATGAGAGTTGGAATTGGTTATGATGTGCACACTTTGGAGCCTAAAAGAAAACTAGTTCTTGGTGGTGTGGAAATACCCTATGAACTAGGTCTGGCAGGTCACTCCGACGCTGATGTTTTGCTGCATGCAATCATGGATGCTCTTCTAGGTGCGGCGGCTTTAGGAGATATAGGCCGCCATTTTCCCGACACAGACCAGGGCTATAAAGATATTTCCAGCATGGTACTGTTGTTGGAAACGAAAGAAAAAATAACTGCAGCGGGTTTTAAAGTTAATAATATAGACGCAGTAGTTGTTGCCCAAAAGCCACACTTAGCAGCATATATTCCTCAAATGCAAAAAAATATTGCTTTAACTTTAGAAATAAAGGAGCAGCAAGTCAATGTAAAGGCAACTACTACAGAAAACTTAGGTTTTACAGGACGTGGAGAAGGAATAGCTGCACAAGCTGTCTGTATGCTCGATGAGCTGAATAATTAATAGATTTTGCTTTATTATAGCTGTGATGGAGGTAAAAATAGTGGAAAAAGTTCGATTGCGTTTTGCACCTAGCCCTACAGGACCATTACATATTGGCGGTGCAAGGTCAGCTTTATTTAATTTTCTTTTAGCTAAAAAACTGGGCGGGGATTTTATCTTACGCATTGAGGATACGGATTTAGAGCGTTCCAGCAGGGAATCGGAAGAGAATATAAAAAACTCTCTGAAATGGTTAGGAATTACCTGGAACGAAGGCATAGATGTAGGTGGCTCCCATGGGCCGTATCGGCAAACTGAACGTTTGGATTTATACCGTCAAGCTGCAGATAAATTGTTGGAAGAAGGGTTAGCTTATCGCTGCTATTGTAGTGAAGAAGAGTTAGCTGCTCAAAGGGAAGCATTAATCGCTAAGGGTGAATTACCCCGTTATTTAGGAAACTGCCGTCATTTAACTCCTGCCCAGGAAGAGGAGTATCGCAGTCAAGGCCGTAAACCAGTGATTAGATTTAGAGTACCAGATGATCAACTGATTAAGATTCATGACTTGGTACGTGGAGAAGTTACTTTTGAGAGCAACGGCATTGGCGATTTTGTTATTGTCAAATCAGATGGTATTCCAACTTATAATTTTGCTGTAGTTATCGATGATAGTACTATGGGTATTACCCATATCATTCGGGGAGAGGAACATTTATCTAATACGCCTCGCCAAGTGTTGATTTATAATGCTTTGGGACTAAAACAACCTCAATTTGCTCACATATCTTTAATTTTAGGCAAAGACCGTTCAAAAATGAGCAAAAGGCATGGCTCTACTTCTGTAGTTAATTATCAGGAAGCAGGTTATTTGCCTGAAGCTATTGTTAATTTTTTAGCATTGCTAGGTTGGTCTCCTGAAGGAGAGGAAGAAATATTTAGCCTGGAAGAATTGATTCAGCAGTTTTCCCTAGATAGAGTGGCGAAAAACCCAGCAGTTTTTGACTTGGAAAAGTTAAAGTGGATTAATGGATATTATATCCGCCAAAGTTCACCAGAGAGAATAACAGATTTAGCAATACCTTTTTTGCAAAAAGCAGGGATTTTAACTAAAGAGGTTGATGCTCAACAATATGAGTGGCTTAAAAAAGTTATTTCAGCTATTCAGCAGAAATTTGATTACCTTAGTGAAGTACCGGAACATGCTGCTGTCTTTTTTCCAGGGAACCATAAGGTGCAGGACGAAGAAGCCAAAAAGTTAATTGAGGAAGAACAAGTGCCTCAGGTAATAAATCTTCTGATTCAAAAACTACGTGCCCAACCTCAATTAACCCCTGAAAATGTTAAAGTTATGCTGAAAGAGATTACAAAAGAATTAAAATTAGGGGGCAAAAAAGTATATATGCCCATTCGGATTGCCCTAACGGGACAGATGCATGGTCCGGAATTAACCGATTTAATTCCCCTCTTAGGCATTGAAGAAATAATTAAAAGAATAGAGGATAATCTTCAGCTAAAGATTAGTTAATTTCTTGACAGAGGAATAGTGAGCCGCTATAATTTGTTCTAAATTAAGCGTAAAAACGATGATAGGGGAAAGTAACAACAGTTTAGTCTGACTAGAGAAAACTGCCGTGGCTGGAAGCAGTTGAGGCTTATTGTTGTGAAGTGCACCCTGGAGTGGAGAGTTGAAATTCAGTAGACTTTTACGGTAGGCACCGTTATTGGCCAAGGGGATGACCCTTTTAAAAGTGGGGCTTGTTTTTTAAGCCCAAACAGAGTGGAACCGCGAACCTTTCGCCTCTGTATTGAGGCAAAGGTTTTTTTATTTGCATAGAATATGCTGTAGCCAGAATGAGAATATTTTAAAAAAGAAATAAACTAGGCATGTTAAGGGAGTGGTTACCTATGTTTGCCAAAGTTAAAGAGGATATTGCGGCAGTATACGAGCGGGATCCTGCTGCTCGCAGTACTTTAGAAATTTTATTGACTTATTCGGGACTGCATGCTATTTTGCTGCATCGGCTTGCCCATTGGCTTTTTCAAAAGAAGATGTTGTTGCTGGCTAGGATTATATCTCAGTTTAGCAAATTCCTGACTGGAATTGAGATTCACCCTGGTGCTAAGATTGGCCGAGGCTTTTTTATTGATCATGGCATGGGTGTGGTTATAGGTGAGACAACTGAAATTGGTGACAACGTTACTTTATACCAGGGAGTTACATTAGGGGGAACTGGCAAGGAAAAAGGCAAGAGGCACCCAACCATTAAAAACAATGTGGTAGTAAGTGCAGGAGCTAAAGTGCTGGGCTCAATTACTATTGGGGATAATGTTAAAATTGGAGCAGGCTCCGTTGTTTTAAAAGATGTTCCACCTAATTGTACTGTTGTTGGTGTTCCTGGCAAAATTGTCGTACGTGATGGTAAAAGAAATAAAATTGACTTGCAGCATAATCAGCTTCCTGATCCTGTAGCGGAAATGATTGTAAAGCTTCAGCAGCAAGTTGAGACATTAGATAAAAGAGTAAAAGAATTGGAGGTTAAAAATAATCAATGACTATACATGTTTACAATACGTTAGTTAAAAATAAAGAACCTTTTGTTCCGGGAGAACCGGATAAAGTTAAGATGTATGTCTGCGGCCCTACAACATATAACTATATTCATTTAGGAAATGCACGACCAATTGTAGTCTTTGATACGATTCGTAAATATTTAGAATATAAAGGTTATCATGTTGATTATATTCAAAACTTTACTGATATAGATGATAAAATTATTCGCAAAGCATCGGAGGAGAAAGAAGACCCGTTAGCTTTAGCTAAAAAATACATTGCTGAATATTTCCAAGATGCTCATGCCTTAGGGGTAAAAGATGCTACACTGCATCCTAAGGTTAGTGAACACATACCTGAGATTGTAAGTATGGTCAAATCTTTGGTGGATAAAGGGCATGCTTATGTGGTTGATGGAGACGTATATTTTGATATTAGAAGTTTTCCTGACTATGGTAAATTGTCGGGCCGCTCCCA
Organism: Bacillota bacterium LX-D; assembly: GCA_031628995.1. Lineage (NCBI taxonomy): Bacteria > Bacillati > Bacillota > Bacillota bacterium LX-D. The sequence goes on from JAVLUO010000008.1 coordinate 16,848, forward strand.
AGATGAACTACAAGCTGGTGCTAGAGTTGAGGTTGACCAACGGAAGAAGGATCCTATGGATTTTGCCTTATGGAAAGCTGCTAAACCTGGTGAACCTGCTTGGGAAAGTCCCTGGGGCTTAGGACGGCCAGGCTGGCACATCGAATGTTCTGCCATGTCCTTAAAATATTTAGGCAATTCTTTTGATATTCACGGGGGAGGTTATGATTTGATTTTTCCCCATCATGAAAATGAAATTGCTCAGGCGGAAGCTGCAACAGGTGCTCCTTTCGTTAAATACTGGCTGCATAACGGCTTTATCACAGTTAATCAAGAAAAAATGTCTAAATCTTTGGGTAATTTCTTTTTAGTTAGGGATGTGTTGGCTAAATTTCCGGCCGATGTGGTACGTTTCTTTTTGTTAGCTACCCATTATCGCAGCCCATTGGATTTCGATGATGTAAAGCTGGAGGAAAATAAAAAAGCTCTAGAAAGAATTAAGAATACTTTCCGCAGACTAAAGGAAGCAATACAAAAAGCAGAGACTGAGCGGCTTAATCAAGATTATTCTGATGATGCTGCAGAGAAATTACTTGCACAGCTTAATAGCAATAAACAATCCTTTGAAAAAGCCATGGATGATGATTTTAACACCGCCTTGGCAATTGGTGTTATTTTTGATATGTGCCGTGAAATTAATACTTATATCCACCATCTAGGTATACTGCCGGGCGATTTAGATGTACTTAAAAAGTCTTGGCAGCTGTTGAAAGTATTAGTTGAAGATATTCTAGGCATTATTCGAACAGCTCAATTAGATTCAGTTCAGGAAAATGATCAATCTAATGGTCTAGTAGAAAACCTATTGAATTTACTGCTGGAAGTGAGGCAAAATGCAAGAAATAAAAAAGATTGGGCTATGGCCGATTTAATCCGGGATAGATTAAAGGATGAGGGAATTATAATAGAAGATACACCTCAAGGAGCTAGATGGAAACGCTAGGAGGGGTGTTTAGATGCGTATTTCGATAGAACTTGAGGAAAATTGTGAACCGGAACAAATATCTCCCCTTGCCCTGGCGTATATTGGCGATGCAGTTTTGGAGCTTTATGTAAGAACTTTTTTGGTGAATCAAGGTTCTTTTAAAGTCAATGCTTTACACAAAAAGGCAGTAAAATTTGTTAATGCAGTAACCCAGGCAAGTCTCTTAAGAAAAATTGAAGAAAGTCTAACCATGGAAGAGCTGGCTATAGCTAAAAGAGGGAGAAATGCTAAATCGGGCCATGTACCTAAAAACGCCGAGGTGATCGATTATCGTTATAGTACAGGATTAGAGACCCTAATTGGTTTTTTGTTCCTGAAAGGACGTACAGATAGAATAGCTGAAATATTTTTAGTGTTGCGCCAAATAGTTGAAGCAATAGAAATTTATTGAAGATAGGGAATTGGAGGGAACAAATGTGCTAATACAGAAACCTCAAGTTTTTGTCCCTGCAAGCCAGCTGGGGGAAGAAGCTCTTTTAAAATTAGAAAGATATGGACGAGTCTGTTATAAATCAGAAGAAAAAACAGAGGATAAATATAACCCCAATTTTTTTAAAACACTGCTTAAAGGTGGACATGAATCTGTTATTGAACATGAAAAGGTCACGGTTTTATTTGTAGTGGATAGAGGTATTTCCCATGAAATTGTTAGGCACCGGATAGGTAGTTATAGTCAGGAATCCACCAGGTATTGCAATTATGCTAAAGAGAAATTTGGGCAGGAAATAGTGGTAATTGAGCCTTACTTTTTAGTGGGCAAGGATGGATATCATTGTTGGAAAAAAGCATGCTTGTCTTGTGAGGAAAATTATTTGGAAATGTTGGATTTGGGTTGTACTCCTCAGGAAGCTCGTTCGGTTTTACCTAATTCCCTAAAAACAGAGATTGTAGTTACCTTTAATTTTAGGGAGTGGAGACATTTCTTTAAACTGCGGGCTTCGCAGGCTGCTCACCCCCAAATTAGACAAGTGGCAATACCGTTGCTTCTACTTTTCCAAGAGAAATTGCCTGCTTTATTTAAAGATATTGAGTATGATACATCTTTTCAAAAAGAACACTATGGGGAGATAGTTCTAACTGATGACTTATTTCAAAAGATTGAAAATTGATACATTTATTCAGGTGCAATAAATAAGCCAATTATAGGAAGTGAATTATTTGACGTACGATACAATAGAAGGTCGTAATCCTGTTTTGGAAGCTCTACGGGCCGAAAGACCCATTAATAAAATCTTTTTAGCTAAGGGTGGCGGGGAGCACACCTGGCAAGAAATTATTAATTTAGCTAAAGTAAGAAATGTACCAATTCAATGGCTGGCCAAACAACAGCTTGAGGAGAAGGCTTTAACTAAAGCTCATCAGGGAATTATTGCCTTAGCCAGCCCTATAAACTATGTTTCAATTGAAGAAATTATTGCAAATGCTAAACAAAAAGGAGAAGATCCCTTTATTGTAATCTTGGATCATTTAGAAGACCCTCATAATTTAGGTGCTATTCTTCGAACTGCAGATGCAGTAGGCGTTCACGGAGTTATTATTCCTTCCCGTCGTGGGGTAAGTGTCAATAGCACAGTAGCCAAAACTTCGGCAGGTGCAGTGGAATATGTACCTGTTGCCAAAGTAACTAATTTAGTGAAATGCATTGAATCTTTAAAAGAACTAGGTTGTTGGGTAGTAGGTTTAGAGGCAGATGCTGAAAAGATGTTTTCTACGGCAAATCTATATGGTCCATTGGCTGTCGTTATTGGCAGTGAGGGAAAGGGGATAAGTAGGCTTGTGAAAGAAAATTGTGATTTTACAGTAAAAATTCCCATGAAAGGTCAGCTTAATTCTTTAAATGCTTCAGCGGCAGCTGCCGTTATGTTTTACGAAATTTTCCGTCAGAGAAAGTACAAATAGTCAAAGGGGCTATAAGGTGGTAATTTTTTGGAAGATGTTTTAATTGTAGACGGATATAATGTTTTAAACGGCTGGCCGGAACTAAATAAGGTAAAAGAAGAAAGCTTGGAACATGCCAGAGAAAAATTGATTGATATCCTCAGTGAGTACAGCGCTTTAAAAGGTGTCCAGGTAATTGTTGTTTTTGATGGACAAATGGTCAAAGGCGGAATTCGGAATGCACAATTTATAAGCGGTATTGAAGTAATTTACACAAATGAAGGGGAAACAGCAGACAGCGTTATCGAAAAATTAATGCACCAACTGCCAAGTAACCTTTTAGCAGCTGTTGCTACTTCTGATTGGGACGAGCAAAAAATTGTTTTAGGCAAAGGTGCCATCAGGATGCCCGTTCGTGAATTAAGGGAGCAAGCATTAGCCCTAGAAAAAGATGTTCAAAAATTTTATCATGTCGGAAAACAAAAAACCGACCTTTTAGAGGCACGTATCGAAAATAAGGTGAGGGCAGTATTGGAAAAATGGCGTCGCCAATAGCAGCACATTATTTTGCAGGTTAATTTCTCGCTTGCTAAGGTAAATGCCATAAGGTATAATAAGTCTTACAGGTGGACAAACTCTGCTTTTGCATTTTATTATGTTGTCTTAAAAAGTCGTTGGTGGGGGCGATTAGATGGGCGTTAATCTCCAAAGAGAGGTTTGCGATACATATGATGGTGTAGACGATGAGATACTTGTAGACGCGGCTCAAGAGGGGGACGATGTAGCCCAAGAGTATCTAATCAATAAATATAAAAACTTTGTTAGAGCCAAAGCTAGATCGTATTTTCTGATTGGAGCAGATAGAGAAGATATTATCCAAGAAGGTATGATTGGACTATATAAAGCTATTAGAGATTTTCGCGGCGATAAATTATCCTCTTTTAGAGCTTTTGCTGAGCTTTGTATAACTAGGCAGATAATTACAGCTATCAAAACAGCCACTAGGCAAAAGCATATTCCTTTAAATTCTTATGTATCTCTAAATAAGCCGATTTATGATGAGGATTCCGATCGTACTCTTTTAGATGTAATATCCGGTTCGAAAATAACTGATCCGGAAGAACTAATTATTAGTCGGGAAGAGTTCGATGATATTGAGGAAAAGATGGGTGAAATACTTAGTTCCCTAGAGTGGCAAGTTCTAATGTCTTATTTAGAAGGCAGGTCATATCAGGAAATTGCAGTGGAATTAAAAAGACATGTTAAATCTATAGATAATGCTTTACAGCGTGTTAAACGCAAACTAGAGCGGTATCTCGAAAAAAAAAGGATGGGTTAATAAAAATGCTTTGTCAGGAAGCATTTTAAATTTATTATTTATTATTTCAACAATTAATTTCGATTAGTAACTTGCATAAATTTGACAGTCTGATTTTGAAAACGAAGTATTTTTAATGCTTGACATCTGTAGACTAAAATATTATAATGTATTTTGTCAGTCGACGCCGAAAGGTGCTGATTGCTAGAAAAATGTGGAGAGATTCCCGAGTTGGCCAAAGGGGGCAGACTGTAAATCTGCTGGCACAGCCTTCGCTGGTTCGAATCCAGCTCTCTCCACCATCTTACATCGCGGGGTGGAGCAGTTGGCAGCTCGTCGGGCTCATAACCCGAAGGTCGATGGTTCAAGTCCATCCTCCGCAACCAGTTGCCTATATAGCTCAGTAGGTAGAGCGTCGCCTTGGTAAGGCGGAGGTCACCGGTTCAATCCCGGTTATAGGCTCCATAGAAAATTAATATCGGCAATACTTTCGAATGACAGAAAGTATTGCCGATTTCTATATTTAGACTATTTGCTAATTTACTATAGGTGCTAGGTACTGATGTCGGCCTGGTTTGACAGATAAGGCAAAATAAGATAAAATATGGAAGAATACATACAATCAATGAATTTAAATTAAGCCTAGCGAATTGATTTTTATTAAGTGTCATTAGAGAGGTGTTTTAAATGGCAAAGGAAAAATATGAGAGGAAGAAACCTCACGTTAACGTAGGAACCATAGGACACGTAGACCATGGTAAAACAACCTTAACAGCAGCAATTACCTTCACCTTATCAAAAGCAGGTGGAGCAGTAGCAAAAGCATATGACGAAATTGACGCTGCCCCAGAAGAAAAAGCAAGAGGAATCACCATTAACACAGCGCACGTAGAATACGAAACAGAAAAAAGACACTATGCCCACGTAGACTGTCCAGGACACGCTGACTACGTTAAAAACATGATTACCGGTGCAGCTCAAATGGACGGTGCAATCCTGGTAGTATCAGCAGCAGACGGACCAATGCCCCAAACACGGGAGCACATTTTACTATCCCGTCAAGTAGGAGTACCATACATCGTAGTATTTTTAAACAAATCAGACATGGTAGACGACGATGAACTAATGGAACTAGTAGAAATGGAAGTAAGAGAACTTCTAAATGAATACGAATTTCCTGGAGATGACACACCAATCGTTGCAGGATCAGCAGCAAAAGCATTAGAATGCGGTTGCGGTTCCAGAGACTGCGAATGGTGCGGCAAGATTTGGGAATTAATGGATCAAGTAGATGAATATATTCCAACACCGGAAAGACCGGTAGACAAACCATTCCTCATGCCTGTAGAAGACGTATTCACCATTACCGGACGTGGAACAGTTGCTACAGGAAGAGTAGAACGTGGAACAATTAAAGTAGGGGAAGAAGTAGAAATAATTGGTTTAAATAGCGAAACACGCAAAACAGTAGTAACAGGGGTAGAAATGTTCCGCAAACTGTTAGATCAAGCAGAAGCAGGAGACAACATTGGAACACTATTAAGAGGTGTAGAACGTAAAGAAATTGAACGTGGTCAAGTATTGGCTAAACCTGGTTCAATTAAACCACACACCAAATTTACAGGAGAAGTATACGTCCTAACTAAAGAAGAAGGTGGAAGACATACACCGTTCTTCAACGGATACCGTCCGCAATTTTATTTCAGAACAACAGACGTAACAGGCGTAGCACACTTGCCGGAAGGTGTGGAAATGTGTATGCCGGGTGATAACGTTAAAATGGAAATAGAATTAATTACCCCAATTGCTATTGAAGAAGGCTTACGTTTTGCTATCCGTGAAGGCGGCAGAACTGTAGGAGCCGGTGTTGTTACTGGAATTAGTGAGTAGTAAATAGTAAACAAACTAAGGAACAGGAACATTTAAGCCAGCGAGATACAATAACAAGTTTATTTGGGAAATTAAGAAGCCGGTTCATCCGGTTTCTTTTTTAGTTCGTCCGGCATGTTGCTGAGCCGATGGGCTGACATGCATAAGCACCAATGACGAGTAGTCAGCATAACGAAACAGGTGAAATAATGAAGAAACGGTACAGTTTGATAGACAAAGTATATAAGAAAGATAACCCGGAAAAAGCCTTTAAGGCCGTAAAAGCAACAATGGCGCTCCCGGAGCAGATGGAGACTTCGGCTTTACCTTACTCGATTAATCCAGTAATATTTTTTAAAAACTTATAAAAAATATCATAATTGGCAAAAAGATAGCTATAGGAGTCTTACTATTGAGATGTTTAAGGGGTAACTCTTGACAGCGTATTCTAATTGTGCTAAACTAGATTAGTAAATCGTGCAATGGGCTTGTTTACCCTAGGGGAGGTGGCACTATGAGAATAGGCATAACGCTGGCTTGTACTGAATGCAAACGGCGTAACTATACAAGTATGAAAAATAAAAAGAATAACCCGGATAGAATGGAATTAAAAAAGTACTGTAGCCACTGCAAAACTCATACTTTGCATAAAGAAACAAAATAGTAATAAGGAAGTGAACGCCAATTGGCTACTAAGAGTTTGGCTAAGCCAGCCAGCGCTAATAAAGCTGCGAAATTCTTTCGTGGTGTCATATCTGAGTTGAAAAAAGTTCAGTGGCCAAACCGCAAGGAAATTTTGACTTATACTTTAGTTGTGTTGGCGTCCGTATTTGTTGTTTCAGCTATGATATGGATAGTTGATTCTATTTTTAGTTCAATTCTTAATGCAATTATTTAATTTGCTGGATTAACTTTTTGGCTTCGGATTGGAGGGAATGGTGCATCCATAGATGCCTGGCTAATGGAAAAAGAATGGTTTGTGATTCATACTTATTCGGGATACGAGAATAAAGTTAAGGCTAATTTGGAAAAAAGAGTTGAATCAATGAATGTTGGAGATAAAATTTTCCGGATTCTCGTACCGCAAGAAGATGAAGTTCAAGTTAAAGAAGGAAAGAAAAAAATAACAAAAAGAAAAATTTACCCAGGCTATGTTCTTGTTGAGATGTATATGACCGATGAATCCTGGTATGTTGTCAGAAATACTCCTGGTGTTACCGGGTTTGTTGGAACAGGGTCTAAGCCGGTTCCTCTCCACACAGCCGAAGTGAAGCAAATCTTAAAACAAATGGGCGTAGAAGAACCTCGAACCAAAATAGATTTTCATGTAGGCCAAGAAATACGTGTTGCTAGTGGACCTTTTGAAAATTTTATTGGTGTCATTGAGGAAATACACCTAGAGAAGGCCAAAGTTAAAGTGGCGGTATCCATGTTTGGTCGTGAAACACCTGTTGAATTAGATTTTTCACAAGTAGAAAAATTATAAGTTCTAGTATTGGCTAGTTTAATAAGGAGGTGGACAAAATGGCAAAAAAAGTTATAGGTTTAATTAAATTACAGTGCCCGGCAGGGAAGGCTAATCCAGCTCCTCCGGTAGGACCTGCACTTGGTCAGCATGGTGTAAATATTATGGCTTTCTGCAAGGAGTTTAATGAGAGAACTGCTGCGCAAGCTGGCTTGATTATTCCTGTAGAAATTACTGTATTTGAAGATAGATCTTTTAGCTTTATAACTAAGACTCCTCCGGCGGCCGTATTGTTAAAGAAAGCTGCCGGTATTGAAACAGCATCTGGTGAACCTAACAAAAAGAAAGTAGCTAAGGTTTCTAGAGATAAAGTTAAAGAAATTGCAGAAACCAAAATGAAAGATTTGAACGCAGTAAGTATTGAAGCTGCAATGCGTATGATTGAAGGTACTGCAAGAAGCATGGGTATTGATATTGTATAGACATAGTATGACTTAAAATTTGTGGGAGGATAAATCCGTTTGACCACAAGGAGGTAATAGATAATGGCAAAACACGGTAAGAAATATGAAGATGCTTTAAAATTGTTTAACCAAGATGAATTATACGATGCAAAAGAAGCTTTGGATATTGTTAAAAAAACAGCTACAGCCAAATTTGATGAAACTATCGAAGCCCATGTAAGACTAGGAGTAGATCCTCGACATGCTGATCAGCAAGTCCGGGGCACTGTGGTATTACCAAATGGTACCGGTAAAACTCGTACTGTTTTGGTTTTTGCCAAAGGAGACAAAGCAAAAGAAGCTGAAGAAGCTGGCGCAGATTTCGTTGGCAGCGACGAAATGGTTGCTAAAATTGAAGGCGGATGGCTTGGTTTTGACGTAGCCATTGCAACTCCAGATATGATGGGAGCTGTAGGTAAATTAGGGCGTGTATTAGGACCTAGGGGATTAATGCCAAACCCTAAAACAGGCACAGTAACCTTTGATTTAAACAAAGCGATTAAAGAAGTAAAAGCCGGTAAAATAGAGTTTAGGGTGGATAAAACATCGATTGTACACGTTCCCCTTGGCAAAGCATCATTTGACTATGATAAGTTAGTTGAAAACTACAATGCCTTCGTAGAAGCCTTGCTTAAAGCTAAACCGGCGGCATCCAAAGGGACTTATATAAAAAGTTTTACCATTTCTTCAACAATGGGACCAGGTGTTAAAATTAATCCTTTAAAATTAATTTCTAAATAAAACATATAATTAAATTTGAAATAAAACTTGATTTATCTCAAATGAAGATATATATTGTATTTAACTGTAGACAGCAGGTGCATTTATGCTTAAAGTACAGCCTGCCGAGGTTATTTTAAAGTGAAATGGTTATACTTGAATTTTAACCATAGACTTAAACCTCTGTTTCTACAACAGAGGTTTTAATATTTTTACCTCAAATACTTTACTTTATTAGTAAGGGGGTGTCACCTTGTCCGATCAACAAAAAGAATTAAAGCAGCAGGTCGTTAATCAAATTAAAGAAAAACTTCAGGATTCTGCTTCGGCAGTACTTACGGATTATCGTGGACTAAATGTTGCTCAGGTTACTAAATTGCGTAACGAACTGCGTCAGGCAGGCGTCGAATATAAGGTATTGAAAAACACCTTAATTAAAAGAGCTGCAGATGATCTAGGCTTAGAAGGGTTAGATCCATACTTAGAAGGCCCCACTGCTCTTGCTTTTAGTAAGGATCCTGTTTCACCGGCTAAAGTTTTATTCGATTTTGCCAAAGAAAATAAAGCTTTAGAAATCAAGGCTGGGGTTTTAGAAGGCAAAGTAATTGAAGTACAGCAGGTTAAGGCTCTAGCTGATTTGCCTTCCAAAGAAGAACTTTTGGCCAAAATTGTGGGCGGTATGCAAGCTCCGTTATATGGATTTGCTGCTGTGCTTAACGGAAATCTTCGAAATTTTGTTTACGCTTTGGAAGCTGTACGTCAACAAAAAGAAGCTAATGCTTAATTGTAAGTACAATTATATTTAAAATTAAAATTTGCTATTACAAAAATGTGATAAAACGAAAGGGGAAAATTTATAATGTCTAAAGTTGCTGAAATTTTAGAAGCCGTAAAAGGCATGACTGTATTAGAATTAGCTGAATTAGTTAAAGCTTTTGAAGAAGAATTTGGTGTGAGCGCTGCAGCACCTGTTGCAGTTGCAGCTGCACCTGCTGCCGCTGCTGCACCTGCAGCTGCTGCCGATGAAAAAACTGAGTTTGACGTAATTTTGACAGGCGCTGGCGACAAGAAAATTAACGTAATTAAAGTCGTTCGCGAAATTACCGGCTTAGGCTTAAAAGAAGCTAAAGAATTAGTTGATGGAGCTCCTAAACCTGTTAAAGAGAAAATTGGTAAAGAAGAAGCAGATTCCATTAAAGCTAAACTTGAAGAAGCAGGCGCTGCTGTTGAAGTTAAATAAGAAAATTAAATTAACATCGTTAATTTTTAGACTCTCATAAATTAAGGCACAATTGTGCCTTAATTTATTTTTAGCTTTCGCATTTAATATCTAATTTGACAAAAACCAGAATATATGTTATTATCAAAAAATGTCATTAGATTCTAATATTTTTAAAAATATGCATAAGAAATTATCAAATGGGAATAATAGGCAGATATGAAAGCAAGTGCTAATCAAGTGTAATTTGTTTTACTTTGTAGTAAATGTTGATTGGTATTGCTTTAATTATTTGTCTAATTTTTGATATGCGTATGGGGGTGAAAGTATGGTATATCCTGTTAAAGTCGGAATCAGGGAGAGGTGGAGTTTTGCCGAAATCCAAGAAGTTCTTGATATGCCTAACTTAATTGAGGTGCAAAAGAACTCATATAAATGGTTTATTGACGAGGGTTTGCAAGAAATGTTTGAAGATATCTCTCCTATACAGGATTTTACCGGCAACCTAATTTTAGAATTTATAGGTTATATACTTGGTGAGCCAAAATATTCAGTTGAGGAATGCAAGGAGAGAGATGTTACCTATGCAGCCCCGCTTAGGGTTAAAGTAAGATTAATTAATAAGGAAACAGGAGAAGTTAAGGAGCAAGAGGTCTTTATGGGGGATTTTCCCTTAATGACCGAAAATGGAACTTTCATTATTAATGGGGCGGAAAGGGTAATTGTTAGTCAGTTAGTACGTTCCCCTGGCGTCTACTATAGTGAACAAGTAGATCCTAGCGGTGTAAAGTTGTATGGAGCTACGGTTATTCCTAATAGGGGTGCATGGCTGGAGTTTGAAAGCGATGTAAATGAAAATCTATATGTACGGGTTGATCGCACTAGAAAAGTGCCTGCTACAGTATTGATTCGTGCCTTAGGTTATGGTACTAATGCTCAAATCTTAGAGCTTTTTGATAATGACCGGAGAATACAACTTACTTTAGAAAAAGATAATGCAAACAGCGAAGAAGAGGCATTGATAGAAATTTATAAAAGGCTCAGACCCGGTGAACCCCCAACAGTTGATAGCGCTCGTTCACTATTGGAAACCTTGTTTTTTGATCCAAAGCGCTATGACTTAGGAAACGTAGGACGCTATAAATTAAATAAAAAGTTAAAACACGGAATCCTCTATCGAGAAAGTGACGAGGAAGAAAAAAAAGAATACATAAAATCCTTAACCAAGGAAGATATAATAGCTACACTGGCAAATTTCCTGCGCCTAATGAACGGTGAGATCAGTCCGGATGATATTGACCATTTAGGCAATCGCCGATTACGTTCAGTAGGGGAACTGCTGCAAAATCAGTTCCGCATTGGTTTGTCAAGAATGGAAAGAGTTGTTCGGGAAAGAATGACAATTCAGGATGTAGAGGTTATTACTCCCCAAGTCCTAATTAATATTCGCCCTGTAGTAGCTGCGATTAAAGAGTTCTTTGGCAGCAGCCAGCTTTCCCAATTTATGGATCAGACTAATCCTTTAGCGGAACTTACCCATAAAAGACGTTTAAGTGCCCTTGGACCTGGTGGACTTAGTAGAGAAAGAGCAGGCTTTGAGGTACGGGACGTGCACCATTCTCACTACGGAAGAATGTGTCCTATTGAAACTCCTGAAGGACCTAATATTGGTTTAATTGGTTCATTAAGTACTTATGCTAGAATTAATGAGTTCGGTTTTATAGAGACTCCTTATCGAAAGGTAGATAAGGAAAGGGGTATTGTCACAGACGAAATACATTATCTGACGGCAGATGAAGAAGAAAACTATGTTATAGCTCAGGCTAACGCTGTTTTAGATAGTGAGGGACGTTTTACAACAGCAAAAGTAAATGCAAGGCATGGCAGCGAGATTATTGTTACCTCTACAGATCGGGTGGACTTTATGGATGTTACGCCTAAACAGGTTTGGAGTATTGCTACAGCCTTAATTCCCTTCCTTGAACATGACGATGCTAACCGAGCTTTAATGGGCGCAAACATGCAACGTCAGGCGGTACCTCTTTTGTGTACAGATTCGCCCTACGTTGGTACTGGAATGGAATGGAAATGTGCTAGGGATTCTGGAGTCGTGATCCTCGCTAAAAATAGCGGAGTTGTTGAAAAGGTTACTGGCAATGAGATAGTTATTAGAACTGATGATCAAAAGCTGGATCGTTATAAACTGCTAAAATTCACTCGTTCCAATCAGGGAACCTGTATTAATCAAAAACCAATTATATATAAAGGGGATAGGATTGAGGCAGGAGATGTTATTGCTGATGGGCCATCTACGGATCACGGAGAACTAGCTTTAGGTCGTAACGTATTAGTGGCATTTATGACCTGGGAAGGCTACAACTACGAAGATGCTATTTTAGTTAGTGAAAAGCTAGTTAAAGAAGATTACTTCACATCTATTCATATTGAAGAATACGAATGTGATGCCAGGGATACTAAGCTTGGACCTGAGGAAATAACCCGAGATATCCCTAACGTTGGAGAAGAGGTGCTGAAAGATCTGGACGATCGAGGTATTATTCGGGTAGGTGCTGAAGTGCGCCCCGGAGATATTTTGGTAGGTAAAGTAACTCCGAAGGGAGAAACGGAACTGACAGCAGAGGAACGTTTGCTGCGGGCTATTTTCGGTGAAAAAGCAAGGGAAGTACGGGATACCTCTTTAAGGGTGCCTCACGGTGAGTCGGGTAAAATTGTTGATGTCAAAGTTTTCTCAAGGGAAAATGGGGACGAATTGGCACCTGGAGTCAACCAACTAGTGCGGGTTTATATAGCGCAAAAACGAAAAATATCTCAAGGAGATAAAATGGCCGGAAGACACGGTAATAAGGGTGTTATTTCTAGGATATTACCAGAACAAGACATGCCCTTTTTGCCAGATGGTACTCCCGTTGAAATTGTTTTAAATCCTTTAGGAGTTCCCTCTCGGATGAATATTGGACAGATTTTGGAATGCCACCTAGGCTGGGCTGCAAAAGGACTGGGCATTCGTGTGGCAACGCCTGTGTTTGATGGAGCCAGTGAGGATGATATAGTCGAAATGCTAGAGAAGGCGGGTAAGCCTACCAGCGGTAAAACAAAATTATACGATGGCCGGACAGGGGAACTATTCGATAATGAAGTAACTGTCGGTTATGTTTATATGTTGAAATTAGCTCACTTAGTAGACGATAAAATTCACGCTCGTTCTACTGGTCCATACTCCCTAGTTACTCAACAGCCTTTAGGTGGTAAAGCTCAATTTGGTGGGCAAAGATTTGGAGAAATGGAAGTTTGGGCTTTAGAGGCCTATGGCGCAGCCTATACTTTGCAGGAAATTCTTACTGTAAAATCCGACGATGTAGTAGGTAGGGTAAAAACTTATGAAGCCATTGTCAAAGGAGAAAATATTCCCGAACCAGGTGTTCCGGAATCCTTCAAAGTACTAATTAAAGAATTGCAAAGCCTATGCTTAGATGTAAAAGTATTATCTGAGGAAGATAATGAAATTGAGATTAAGGAAGAGGATGACGATGTCAGCGAAACTGCTAAAGAGTTAGGCATTGACATTGGCGAGGAAGAAGACGATGAGAAACTGCATGTAGCAAGAATACCTAAAGAAGATGACTACACAGAGGATGAAGAATCAGAAAACGAAGATGATGATGACGACATATTGCTGCAGTTAGAAAAAAAGGCAAATCCAAATGGATTAGAACAGGATAAAGATGAATTTATAGACGACGACCCATTTGAGGATGAAGACTAATAGCCTTCGCGAATACTGTACTTAGTTTTTAAACCAATCCTGAGCTGAGCCTATGACTTGGCTTAAAGCTAAGACGAAGGGAGAGAAGGTCTTTGTTGGATGTTAACAACTTTGATCGTATGCGCATTGGTCTAGCTTCGCCGGAACAAATTCGTGCTTGGTCCAGCGGAGAGGTTAAAAAGCCTGAAACAATTAACTATCGTACGCTTAAACCTGAAAGAGATGGTTTGTTCTGCGAACGGATCTTTGGCCCAACTAGAGACTGGGAATGTCATTGTGGTAAATATAAACGGGTAAGGTATAAAGGAATTGTCTGTGATCGATGTGGAGTTGAAGTAACCCGTTCCAAAGTACGGCGGGAACGCTTAGGACATATTGAATTAGCTGCTCCTGTCTCCCACATCTGGTACTTTAAAGGAATACCCAGCCGAATGGGATTGTTATTGGATATTTCCCCTCGTTCCTTGGAAAAAGTTTTATATTTTGTTTCCTACGTAGTAACAGACCCAGGGGATACTCCTTTGATGAAAAAACAATTGTTATCGGAAAACGAATATCGTGAATATAGAGATAAATACGGCAGTAATTTTGATGCGGGAATGGGTGCCGAGTCAGTCAAAAAGCTTTTGGAAGAAATGAACCTTGATGAATTAGCTGCTGAATTGCGGGAAGAATTAAAAGATGCCAGCGGACAAAGAAAAGTTCGTGCCGTTCGCCGCTTAGAAGTAGTAGAGGCTTTTAAAAACTCTGGCAATAGGCCTGAATGGATGATTTTAGATGTGGTTCCTGTTATTCCTCCCGAACTGAGACCTATGGTGCAGTTAGACGGAGGTAGATTTGCCACTTCTGATTTAAATGACTTATACCGTCGAGTTATTAACCGAAATAACCGCCTTAAAAGATTGTTGGATCTAGGTGCCCCTGATATTATTGTTCGTAACGAAAAAAGGATGCTGCAAGAGGCTGTAGATGCTTTAATAGATAACGGCCGACGTGGCAGACCTGTCACCGGTCCCGGCAACCGTCCCTTAAAATCTTTAAGCGATATGCTAAAAGGAAAGCAAGGGCGCTTTAGACAGAACTTGTTAGGGAAAAGGGTAGACTATTCTGGCCGTTCCGTTATTGTAGTTGGGCCTGAATTAAGTATGCATCAGTGTGGTTTACCTAAGGAAATGGCTTTAGAACTCTTTAAACCCTTTGTCATGAAGAGGTTAGTGGATGAAGGTTACGCCCATAACATTAAAAGTGCCAAAAGAATGGTTGAAAGAGTAAGAAATGAAGTTTGGGATGTTTTGGAGGAAGTTATTAAGGAACACCCAGTTCTTCTAAATAGGGCTCCAACCTTGCACCGCTTGGGAATTCAAGCCTTTGAACCTGTGTTGGTTGGGGGAAGGGCTTTGCAGCTTCACCCCTTAGTTTGTACAGCTTATAATGCGGACTTTGACGGTGACCAAATGGCAGTACACGTACCATTATCAGCGGAAGCTCAGGCTGAAGCAAGGCTATTGATGCTTTCCTCTAACAACATTTTGAATCCTAAAGATGGCCGCCCTGTTTCAACGCCAACGCAAGATATGGTCTTGGGCTCTTATTACTTGACCGTGGACAAGGATGGTGCTAAAGGAGAAGGAAAAATATTTAAAAACTACGAAGAAGCTTATTTAGCCTATACATTTGGAACCGTTGATTTGCATGCCAAAATTAAAGTTAAAGATAATGGGCAGTGGCTAGAGACAACTGTGGGAAGGTTAATCTTTAATAAAGAAGTTCCTATCCCCCCTGAACTTGGCTTTTATAACGAAGAAGTAGGTAAAAAGAAATTAGGGGAAATTGTCGGACGTTGTTATAAAATTCTTGGCAATTCAGTTACTGCTAAACTATTAGATGGGATCAAAAGATTAGGATATAAATATTCCACTAAGGCAGGAATAACTATTAGTGTTCCTGACATAAAAGTTCCCGAAGCGAAAAAGGTAATTTTGGAACAAACTGAAGAACAAGTTGATAAGGTTGAACAAATGTATCGCCGGGGATTAATTACAGAGGAAGAAAGATATCAAAAAATAACAACTATGTGGAGCAAAGCAACGGAAGACGTTACAAATTCATTAATGACTTCTTTGGATAAATTCAATCCTGTCTATATGATGGCTAATTCTGGTGCTCGTGGTAACGTGCAGCAAATTCGTCAGTTGGCAGGAATGAGAGGCTTAATGGCTGACCCCTCAGGAAGAATTATTGACTTGCCAATTAAAGCAAACTTTAGAGAAGGTTTGACAGTTCTAGAGTATTTTATCTCGACTCACGGAGCTAGAAAGGGTTTGGCGGATACGGCCTTAAGAACAGCTGACTCTGGTTATCTGACTCGCCGTCTGGTTGATGTAGCACAAGATGTTATAGTGCGTGAGGAAGATTGCGGAACAACGACGGGTATTATAGTTGAAGAAATAAAAGAAGGCAACGAAAAAATTGAACAGCTGTCCGAACGCATTGAGGGGAGATTTGCTTTAGAAGATATTAAGGATCCTGCTACAGGTGAAATAATCGTAGCTGCAGATACAGAAATCAGCGAAGCGGCAGCCAAACAAGTCGTAAATGCAGGAATTAAACAGGTTAAAATCCGCTCTGTAGTAACTTGTAAAAGTAAATATGGAGTATGCGCCAAATGTTATGGCCGAAACTTAGCTACAGGTTCTTTAGTAGAAATAGGTGAAGCAGTAGGCATTATTGCTGCTCAGTCTATTGGTGAACCAGGTACCCAGTTAACCATGCGTACCTTCCACACTGGGGGTGTTGCCGGTGATGACATTACTCAAGGTTTGCCGAGGGTAGAAGAACTCTTCGAAGCTCGTAAGCCAAAAGGTCAGGCTATTATTGCTGAGGTCAGCGGTAAAGTAGAAATAACTGAAAATAAGGGCCGTCGTGAAGTTGTAATTACAACAAATGATGGAGAACGCTTTGATTATCAAATTCCCTATGGCTCGAGAATTAAAGTAGAAGAAGGTTCCATAGTGGAGGCAGGGGACGAATTAACGGAAGGCTCCGTTAATCCCCATGACTTATTAAAGGTAAAAGGTGTCCGTGGTGTTCAAGTTTACCTTTTGCGTGAAGTCCAACGGGTTTATAGACTCCAAGGTGTGGATATTAATGATAAGCATATTGAAGTTATGGTTCGACAAATGCTGCGGAAAGTTAAAGTTGAGGATCCAGGAGATACCATGCTCTTGTCTGGCGGCTTAATAGATATGTTTGAATTTGAAGAGGAAAATGAAAAAGCAATTGCAGCAGGAGGGGAACCGGCTGTTGGTAAACCGGTGTTACTTGGTATAACTAAGGCATCTCTAGCAACGGACTCCTTCTTATCGGCAGCCTCCTTCCAGGAAACAACGAGAGTTTTAACGGAAGCAGCCATTAAAGGCAAATTAGATCCATTAATAGGATTAAAAGAAAACGTAATTATTGGTAAGTTGATTCCGGCAGGCACTGGTATGTCTAGATACCGCAATATTAGGGTCTTTAACAGTGAAACCAATAGCGAAGAAATACAAAATTCTTGACACTAATGTTGAGTAATGTTAATATGTATAAGTGTGTATTGTCAAAGGGAGGTTCTTGAAGAATGCCCTATGAAAGGCTAAAAAATGCCACCAAAAAAACTATTGGTACAAAACAGACCATTAAAGCCGTTCAAAGAGGTGCTGCTTTAGTGGTGTATATAGCAAAAGATGCTGAACCTCGTGTCCTTGACCCTTTGGTTAAGTTGTGCCAGGAAAAAGGTCTGGAAGTAGTCATGGTAGATTCCATGTTGGAATTGGGTAAAGCATGTGGCATTGAAGTCGGTTCAGCTTCGGCTGCGGTTGTGACAGACTAAGTAAAGGAAATGCGTGGTTGGCAATGCAAATACATTGCTAACCACTATACCTTTTGATTGAGGAAGGAGGTGGATTAGATGCCGACAATTCACCAACTAGTAAGAAAAGGCAGGGAAGTTGCAGAAAAGAAATCAACAGCTCCCGCTTTAAAAGAGTCACCACAAAAAAGAGGAGTTTGCACAAGAGTCTATACTACCACACCTAAAAAGCCTAACTCAGCACTACGTAAAGTAGCTCGTGTAAGGCTCACTAATGGTATTGAAATAACAGCCTATATTCCTGGAATTGGACACAATTTACAGGAACACTCGGTGGTGTTGGTTAGAGGCGGCAGGGTTAAGGATTTACCTGGTGTAAGATATCACATTGTTCGTGGTGCCCTTGATACGGCAGGTGTGCAAAAAAGAGAACAAGGCCGCTCTAAATATGGTGCAAAAAGAGCTAAGAAAAAATAATTAATTAAATAAAATAAGTAACTGTTTGAATTGAGTGCCCTTGAAAAATGGCCAGAAGAATAGATTAGAACTCCAAAAAAAGTTCGGAAGCCAAAAAAGAATTGCAAAGGGGGGAACTTAATGCCAAGAAGAGGCGGAGTACAAAAACGGGACGTATTACCTGACCCGATTTATGGCAGCAAAGTTTTAACTAAATTTATCAATCAAATTATGCTTGATGGGAAGAAAGGCACTGCAGAATCAATTTGCTATGGTGCCTTAGATATGATTCAAGAAAAAACCGGCAAAGATCCTATAGAAGTCTTTGAACAGGCTTTGAAAAATGTAATGCCCGTTCTTGAAGTAAAAGCACGCCGAGTAGGTGGTGCTAACTACCAAGTACCCATAGAAGTTAGACCAGAAAGGCGCCAAACCCTAGCTATCCGTTGGTTAGTCAATTATGCACGCCAACGTGGTGGGAAGAGTATGCAAGAAAAATTAGCTAGCGAATTAATGGATGCAGCTAACAATACGGGCGCTTCGGTTAAAAAACGCGAAGATACTCATAAAATGGCTGAGGCAAATAAGGCATTTGCCCATTACAGATGGTAATATTTTCAGGGGCCAGGTTTACTAAATAACGTAAACCAGTTGAAGCAGAAGGGGGGATAACTATGGCAAGACAATTTTCGTTGGAAAATACGAGAAATATAGGTATCATGGCCCATATTGATGCAGGAAAAACAACTACCACTGAACGTATTTTGTTCTATACCGGTAGAGTTCATAAAATTGGTGAAGTACACGATGGTGCGGCTACCATGGACTGGATGGTTCAAGAACAGGAAAGAGGTATTACAATTACTTCTGCTGCGACGACTTGTAAGTGGAGAGATCATCGTATTAACATCATTGATACGCCAGGCCACGTGGACTTTACAGTTGAAGTTGAACGTTCTTTAAGGGTGTTAGATGGTGCAGTGGCAGTTTTTTGTTCCGTAGGCGGTGTTGAGCCCCAGTCGGAAACAGTATGGCGCCAAGCTGATAAATATGGGGTACCTCGTATCGCATTTATTAATAAAATGGACCGTATGGGTGCTGACTTCTTTAGAGGAGTCAACATGATCAAGGAAAGATTAGGTGCAAACCCGGTACCGATTCAAATACCTATTGGTGCAGAAGATGGATTTAAAGGAATTGTAGATTTAGTAACCGAAACAGCAATTGTTTATACAGACGATTTAGGCACAGAGAGCGAAGAAACGGCTATACCTGATGATTTAAAAGAAATCGTTGCGGAATATCGTGAAAAACTTATTGAAGCAGTTGCTGAGTCTGATGAAGAACTAATGATGAAATACTTAGAAGGCGAAGAGCTTACTGAAGATGAAATTAGAAGGGGAATTAGAAAAGGGACATTATCCGTTAGTATGATTCCTGTACTGTGTGGTTCTGCCTTTAAAAACAAAGGGGTTCAACCTTTACTCGATGCAGTTGTGGATTATATGCCGTCACCCTTGGATGTACCTGCTATTAATGGTACAAATCCAGAAAACTGTGAGGAAGACCATCGGAGGGCTGCTGATGATGAGCCTTTCTCTGCACTAGCATTTAAAATTATGAGTGATCCATATGTTGGAAAGTTAACATTCTTTAGGGTCTACTCTGGTACTATGAAATCTGGTTCTTACGTTTATAACTCAACTAAAGGAAAAAGAGAACGTATTGGACGGATTTTGCTAATGCATGCCAACCACAGAGAAGAAATTTCCGAAGTTATGGCTGGGGATATTGCCGCTGCAGTAGGGTTGAAAGAAACTACCACGGGTGATACGTTGTGTGACGAAGAAAAGCCGATTGTCTTGGAATCTATGGAATTCCCAGAACCGGTTATTGATGTGGCTATAGAACCTAAAACCAAAGCGGACCAAGAGAAAATGAGCATTGCACTGCAAAAATTAGCTGAAGAAGACCCGACTTTCAAGATGCATACTGATCAAGAATCGGGGCAGACCATAATTTCCGGAATGGGTGAATTGCACCTGGATATTATTGCAGACCGTTTATTGCGTGAGTTCAAAGTTGATGCGACAGTTGGACGTCCGCAAGTTGCTTATAGGGAAACAATCAAAAGTTCGACTAAAGTTGAAGGGAAATTTGTACGCCAGTCTGGCGGCCGTGGACAATATGGCCACGTGTGGTTAGAATTAGAACCATTGGAAAGAGGTAAAGGTTACGAATTCGAAAGTAAAATTGTTGGAGGTGCTATTCCTAAGGAATATATAGCACCTGTAGACAGTGGCGTACGGGAAGCCATGGAAAACGGAGTTTTAGCGGGCTATCCTACTATCGATGTAAAGGTAACATTATATGATGGTTCATACCACGATGTAGACTCTTCAGAAATGGCATTTAAAATTGCTGGTTCCATGGGATTTAAGGCCGGTGCCAAGAAAGCTAATCCGGTGATTTTAGAACCAATTATGAAAATAGAAGTTGTTGTACCCGATGAATATATGGGTGACGTAATTGGTGACATCAATTCAAGACGTGGACGAATTGAAGGTATGGAACCAAGATCTGGAACCCAGGTAATTAGAGGATATGTGCCTTTGGGAGAAATGTTTGGTTATGCTACTGATTTGCGTTCTCGGACTCAAGGAAGAGGCGTTTACACAATGCAGTTTTCCCACTATGATGAAGTTCCCAGAAACATTGCTGAAGAAATCATTGCAAAACGCCAGGGTGCGTAACTTATCTGCTTAATCTGGCGGCTATTAAATACTGCTAGATACTATACATTATAATAATTTGATAAAATTAAGGAGGAAAGATCCTAATGGCAAAGGAAAAATATGAGAGGAAGAAACCTCACGTTAACGTAGGAACCATAGGACACGTAGACCATGGTAAAACAACCTTAACAGCAGCAATTACCTTCACCTTATCAAAAGCAGGTGGAGCAGTAGCAAAAGCATATGACGAAATTGACGCTGCCCCAGAAGAAAAAGCAAGAGGAATCACCATTAACACAGCGCACGTAGAATACGAAACAGAAAAAAGACACTATGCCCACGTAGACTGTCCAGGACACGCTGACTACGTTAAAAACATGATTACCGGTGCAGCTCAAATGGACGGTGCAATCCTGGTAGTATCAGCAGCAGACGGACCAATGCCCCAAACACGGGAGCACATTTTACTATCCCGTCAAGTAGGAGTACCATACATCGTAGTATTTTTAAACAAATCAGACATGGTAGACGACGATGAACTAATGGAACTAGTAGAAATGGAAGTAAGAGAACTTCTAAATGAATACGAATTTCCTGGAGATGACACACCAATCGTTGCAGGATCAGCAGCAAAAGCATTAGAATGCGGTTGCGGTTCCAGAGACTGCGAATGGTGCGGCAAGATTTGGGAATTAATGGATCAAGTAGATGAATATATTCCAACACCGGAAAGACCGGTAGACAAACCATTCCTCATGCCTGTAGAAGACGTATTCACCATTACCGGACGTGGAACAGTTGCTACAGGAAGAGTAGAACGTGGAACAATTAAAGTAGGGGAAGAAGTAGAAATAATTGGTTTAAATAGCGAAACACGCAAAACAGTAGTAACAGGGGTAGAAATGTTCCGCAAACTGTTAGATCAAGCAGAAGCAGGAGACAACATTGGAACACTATTAAGAGGTGTAGAACGTAAAGAAATTGAACGTGGTCAAGTATTAGCTAAACCTGGTTCAATTAAACCACACACCAAATTTACAGGAGAAGTATACGTCCTAACTAAAGAAGAAGGTGGAAGACATACACCGTTCTTCAACGGATACCGTCCGCAATTTTATTTCAGAACAACAGACGTAACAGGCGTAGCACACTTGCCGGAAGGTGTGGAAATGTGTATGCCGGGTGATAACGTTAAAATGGAAATAGAATTAATTACCCCAATTGCTATTGAAGAAGGCTTACGTTTTGCTATCCGTGAAGGCGGCAGAACTGTAGGAGCCGGTGTTGTTACTGGAATTAGTGAGTAGTAGTTCATTTTGGTCAGTGGCTGGGTTGGAAAATTTCCAGTCACTGGCTGTTTCATGTACTAAAGCATAAAACTCTCAACTGATACAGTAGGTGCTGTAAGGCGCTACAGGGGCGATGAGGTGGGAGGTTGCCGGTATAGCTTTGGGTTCGCCGGGTAATTTTCACTGAGAATGTCCGTTTATGATCGGGCGAAAAGGAGGAAAAATAATGGCTAAACAAAAAATCAGGATTAGATTAAAAGCATTTGACCATAAGGTACTTGACCAATCATCCCTAAAGATTGTGGAAACAGCGAAAAGAACAGGTGCAACAGTATCTGGTCCTATTCCTTTGCCAACTGAAAAAAACATTTTTACTATTCTACGTTCTCCCCACGTAAATAAAGACTCTAGAGAGCAGTTCGAGATGAGGACTCATAAAAGATTAATTGATATTTTAGAGCCCACACCTAAAACAGTTGATGCCCTAATGCGTTTAGATTTACCTGCCGGAGTAGATATTGAAATCAAACTGTAGAATTTTATTTTAAGGAATAGATTAGATATGGAGGTGCCGAAAATTGACTAAAGGAATCTTAGCAAAAAAAATAGGGATGACGCAGATTTTTATGGATGGTAAAGCCGTTCCGGTTACTGTAATTGAAGCAGGTCCCTGTTACGTAATACAAAAGAAAACGGTAGAAAATGATGGTTATAATGCAATTCAAGTAGGTTTTGTTGCAAAAGAAGAAAGAAAGGTTAACAAACCTTTGAAAGGCCATTTTGCAAAGGCTAAAGTTACACCTTTTCAATATATTAAGGAATTCAAAGTAGATAATGTTGACGATTATCAAATCGGACAAGAAATTAAAGTAGATTTATTTGCTGATGGTGATAATGTAGATGTAATTGGTACTTCTAAAGGTAAAGGATTTACTGGTACCATTAAAAGATATAATTTCCAAAGGGGTCCAATGGGTCATGGTTCAAAAAACCATAGAAGACCAGCCTCTGCAGGAGCAAAAGGTCCAGCCCGAGTGTTTAAAGGTAAAAAATCACCTGGACGTTCCGGCGGGGAAAAGGTTACTATACAAAACTTGCAAATTGCAAAAGTTGATACTGATAGGAACTTATTGCTTATTAAAGGATCCATTCCTGGACCAAACAAAAGTATGGTAATTGTAAGAGACGCAGTTAAAGCAAAGTAATTGGGTGGAAAGGAGGAAAGGTAAATGCCTAAAGTAGCTGTTTATAATATAGAAGGAAATCAAGTTGGCGAGATGGAACTTGACGACGCAGTGTTCGGCGTTCCTTTCAACGAAGCGGCAGTGCATAATGCTGTAGTAATGCAGCTGGCCAGCAAAAGATTGGGAACTCATAAGACTAAAACCAGAGCAGAAGTAAGCGGCGGTGGAAGAAAGCCGTGGAGACAAAAAGGTACAGGACGGGCAAGAGCCGGAAGCACCAGGTCTCCTATTTGGAGAAAAGGTGGTATTGTATTTGGCCCTACTCCTAGAAGCTATGCTTATTCCATACCCAAAAAAGCTAGAAGAGTAGCATTGAAATCCGTTTTGTCGGCTAAAGTTGAAGAAGGCAATTTGATCGTTCTTGATGAATTGTCCTTAAATCAATCAAAAACAAAAGAAATGGTTAAAATCCTTAATGCACTTAATGCTGAACCAAAAGCATTGGTTGTGACAAGCGATAAAGATGAAAATGTTATAAAATCTGCAAGAAATATCAAAGGCATTATGCCGATGACAGCACTAGGTTTAAATGTGTATGATGTTTTAAATCATGACAAATTGGTCATAACCAAAGATGCTGTGGCCAAAGTAGAGGAGGTGCTGGGATAATGCGCAGCCCACAAGAGGTATTAATTAAACCGGTTATCTCCGAAAGATCAATGGGATTAATGGAAGATAATAAATATACTTTTTATGTTGACCGAAACGCTAATAAAATTGAAATTCGTCATGCAGTGGAAAAACTTTTTAAAGTTAATGTTTTGAATGTAAACACCATAACAGTACGTGGTAAAAAAAGACGTCAAGGTAAGTATGAGGGTAGAACCTCTGATCGTAAAAAAGCTATAGTTACTTTAAAACCAGGCGATAAAATTGAAATATTTGAAGGCCTGTAAGGTTTTGACGTAAAGGAGGGAAAACAAATGGCGATTAAAAAGTTTAAACCTATAACACCGGGCCGCCGTCAAATGACAGTATCAAGCTTTGAAGAAATTACGGCTTCTGAACCTGAGAAATCATTACTGCAACCTTTAAAAAAATCTGCCGGTAGAAATAAACAAGGTAGGCTGACTGTTAGACACCGTGGTGGCGGGCATAAGCGGATGTATAGAATCATTGACTTTAAGCGAAATAAAGATGGCATACCTGCTAAAGTTGCTACTATTGAATATGACCCAAATAGATCAGCAAATATTGCATTATTAAATTATGTGGACGGGGAAAAAAGATATATTATTGCTCCAAACGGCTTGCAAGTAGGGGATACAGTTGTTTCTGGTCCGGATGCAGATATTAAGACGGGAAATGCCCTTCCACTTAAAAAGATCCCTGTCGGTAGTATTATCCATAATATTGAGATGAAAGCTGGTAAAGGCGGCCAACTGGTACGTTCTGCAGGAGTATCTGCTCAGCTTATGGCCAAAGAAGGCAAGTATGGTCAAGTTAGAATGCCTTCCGGTGAAGTCCGCTTAATTAATTTAGAATGTAAAGCTACAATTGGACAAGTTGGAAATTTAACCCATGAGAATATTTCTATTGGGAAAGCTGGTCGTAAAAGATGGATGGGAATTAGGCCAACAGTTCGCGGTGTCGTAATGAACCCTGTAGATCACCCGCATGGTGGTGGTGAAGGACGTTCACCAGTTGGACGTAAACACCCTGTAACTCCTTGGGGTAAACCTGCTACAGGCGCTAAGACAAGAAAGAAAAAGAATGTTTCTGATAAAATGATTGTTAAAAAACGTGCCTAGATAGTTAGATTTTATTTTTCGCAGGGAAGGAGGTATTAGCAAGGTATGGGTAGATCTCTAAAAAAAGGTCCTTATTGTGATGATAAACTTTTGTCCAAAGTTAAAAAGATGAACGATAATAATGAGAAAAAGGTATTAAAAACCTGGTCCCGGCGTTCAACAATTTTTCCAGAAATGGTAGGGCATACTATAGCTGTACACGCCGGTAAAAAACATATACCTGTTTATATAACTGAAGATATGGTAGGTCATAAGTTAGGGGAATTTGCTCCAACACGAACCTTTAAAGGACACGGTGCACATACTGAACGGTCTACGTCCTTAAAATAATCTGCAATGAAGGGGGGTAACATCATGGAAGCAAAAGCAGTTGCTAAATTTCTGCGTATTTCTCCTCGAAAAGTACGGCCGGTCATGGACTTAATCAGGGGAAAGAAAATAAATGAAGCTTATGCAATTTTGAAATTTACGCCTAAAAAGGCTGCAGCTTTTATTGAAAAAGTATTAACTTCTGCCGTTGCAAACGCAGAACATAATTATGATTTAAATAAAGATGCGTTATATATTGCTAAAGCCTATGTTGATCAAGGACCAACATTAAAGCGCTATAAACCGAGAGCTATGGGACGTGCGGATTTAATGCGTAGAAAAACTAGCCACATTACAGTGGTTGTAAGTGAGAAGGAGGATTGATTGTGGGTCAGAAAGTAAATCCTAAAGGTTTGCGGATCGGTATTGTTAAAGACTGGGATGCAAAATGGTATGCAGGTAAAGAATATGCAGGCCTTTTGCTGGAAGATATTAAAGTACGCCGTTACATTAAAAAAGCACTATATCAAGCTGGTATTTCCGCAGTGGAAATTGAAAGAGCAGCTAACCGCTTAAAAGTTGCAATTAAAACAGCTAAACCGGGTATTGTAATTGGGCGCGGTGGTACTGAAGTAGAGAAGCTGCGTAAAAGTTTAGAAAAAATGACTGGACGTCAGGTGAGCGTTAACATTGTTGAAATTAAGAAGCCTGAAATTGAAGCTCAGTTAGTTGCAGAAAACGTTGCTTCCCAATTAGAAAGAAGAATTTCGTTCCGACGTGCTATGAAACAGGCTGTTACTAAAGCAATGAGAATAGGTGCTGAGGGAATTAAAATTTCTGTTTCAGGCAGACTAGGCGGGGCAGAAATTGCTCGTACTGAGTGGTATAGCGAAGGTAAAGTACCCCTTCATACCTTAAGAGCAGATATCGACTATGGTTTTGCCGAAGCTGATACAACCTATGGAAAAATCGGGGTTAAGGTTTGGGTATACAAAGGGGAAATCCTTCCAGAGACAAAAAAGGTCGCTGAAGAAGGGGGCAAATAATTATGTTGATGCCAAAAAGAGTAAAGCATCGTAAACAACATAGGCCCAAAATATCTGGAAAAGCTCATAAAGGAAATGAAGTAACCTATGGTGAATATGGGCTTCAAGCATTAGAACCTGCATGGATTACATCCAGACAAATTGAGGCCGCACGTATTGCGATGACACGTTATATTAAACGTGGTGGTCAGGTGTGGATTAAAATATTCCCTGACAGACCTATTACAGCTAAACCTGCTGAAACCCGGATGGGTAGTGGTAAAGGTGCTCCTGAGTACTGGGTAGCAGTAGTTAAGCCGGGTAGAGTTATGTTCGAACTGGCCGGCGTTCCGGAAGAAATAGCTAGAGAAGCTATGCGACTAGCAGCTCATAAGCTTCCTATTAAATGTAAGTTTGTAAAACGAGGAGAAGCAGGTGGTGAGGTTAATGAAGGCTAGTGAAATCAGAGATTTAACAACTGCAGAAATACTGCGTAAAGTAGATGATTTAAAGCAAGAATTATTTAATTTAAGGTTTCAACTAGCTACAGGCCAGCTTGATAACCCTACTAGAATCAAAGAAGTACGCCGGAACATTGCTAAAGCAAAAACCGTTTTAAAGGAAAGGGAAATCAAACAGGCGTAAGTTAAACCTGAACATTAAATATTTGAGGATTATATAGAGAATTGAGCAAAGGAGGCGAAATTCTTATGGAAAGAGCTGCACGTAAAACGAGAATTGGTACCGTAGTTAGCAACAAAATGGAAAAGACAGTTGTAGTAGCTGTTGAAACATTTATTAAACACCCTTTGTATGGCCGTCGTGTCAAAAGCAGTAAAAAGTTTAAAGCTCATGATGAAGCTAATGTTTGTCATGCAGGAGATAAAGTTTTAATTATGGAAACCAGGCCCCTAAGCAAGGAAAAAAGGTGGCGCGTAGTTGAAGTATTGGAAAAAGCTAAAGAATTATAAGTTTTGATATTATAAGGATTACCAAGTAAAGGGGGTTAGTCCGAATGATCCAACAACAAACTATACTTAAAGTTGGGGACAATACTGGAGCCAAAAAACTGATGTGTATCCATATTATGGGCGGTTCTACAAGAAGATATGCTTCTGTTGGTGATGTCATTGTTGCTTCTGTTAAAGAAGCTACACCAGGCGGCGTTGTCAAGAAAGGCGACGTAGTAAAGGCCGTTGTTGTTCGTACAACAAGACAAGTTAGAAGACCAGACGGTTCATATATTAGATTTAGTGAAAATGCTGCAGTTATCATTAACGATGGGGGTAACCCCAAAGGTACGCGTATTTTTGGACCTGTAGCAAGGGAACTGAGAGAAAAAAATTTCATGAAGATTGTTTCACTGGCACCGGAAGTATTATAAAAAGTAAGTGTGCATAATGAAAAGTAAAGCAATATGGAGGTGAACTTAGTGGCACCGAAAGTACATGTTAAAAAGGGAGACACTGTAATGGTAATTACCGGTAAATCAGCCGGTAAGAAAGGCAAAGTACTTGAAGTGATACCTGAGAAGCAGAGAGTAATTGTTGAAGGCGTAAATGTTGTAAAACGTCATACCAAAGCTAATCCTAAAGCTCCTCAGGGTGGAATCGTGGAAAAAGAAGCTCCTATTTCCAGTTCCAATGTGATGCTTTTCTGCAGCAAGTGCAATAGCCCCACCAGAGTAGGTCATAAATTTTTGGACGACGGAAGTAAGGTTAGACATTGTAAAAAATGTGGTGAAGTGATCGAGAAGTAGTTTGCCGGAAAGGAGGTTAAATAGCTGTGGCTAAGCTGAAAGATAGATATAATTCGGTAGTAAAACCGGCGTTAAAAGAAAAGTTCGGATATAAAAACGACATGGAAATTCCTAAACTGGTTAAAGTTGTGGTTAACATGGGGGTTGGCGAAGCCGCCCAAAATTCTAAAGCCTTAGATGGTGCAATTGCTGATTTAACATTGATTACAGGGCAAAAACCCATTGTTACAAGGGCGAGAAAATCAATTGCTGCCTTTAAAGTTCGTGAAAATATGCCTATCGGCTGTAAGGTTACTTTAAGAGGCGATAGAATGAATGAATTTGCAGATAAACTTATAAATGTCGCATTGCCAAGGGTACGTGATTTTAGAGGTATTTCTGCAAAAGGTTTCGATGGTAGAGGTAACTTTACTATGGGTATAAAAGAACAATTGATTTTCCCTGAAATCGAATATGATAAAATCGATAAATTGCGTGGAATGGATATTTCCTTTGTTACCACGGCAAAAACAGACGAGGAATGCTTTGAACTATTAAAATTATTGGGTATGCCTTTTGCTGACAAATAAAGTAAATCACAGGTCAGCCTCAAAATAAGAAGAATTAAGGGGGGAAAAGTTAAAGTGGCAAAAAAATCAATGATTGTTAGCCAAGAGAGAACTCCTAAGTACAAAGTTAGAGGCTATAATCGCTGCAAATTATGTGGCAGGCCCCATGGATATATTAGAAAGTTTGGGATTTGTAGAATTTGTTTCCGCGAACTGGCTTATAAAGGCGAATTACCAGGAGTGAGGAAAGCCAGTTGGTAATCATTTACGGAAGGGGGTAGAATCATGGTTATGACTGATCCAATTGCGGATTTCCTTACGCGTATTCGCAATGCAAATACTGTGTTTCAAGAAGTCGTTGAAGTTCCAGCTTCTAGAATTAAAAAGGCCTTGGCTGAAATCCTTAAAGAAGAAGGATTTGTAAAGGATTATGAATATATTGAAGATGATAAACAAGGTATCTTGCGGATCTATTTGAAATATGGGTCGAACCGTGAAAAAGTTATTACTGGTTTAAAAAGAATCAGTAAACCTGGCTTAAGAGTTTATGTTCAAAAAGATGAGATACCTAAAGTACTAGGCGGGCTTGGCATAGCTATAATTTCCACATCTAAAGGAATTATGACAGATAAAAGTGCCCGTAAAGAAGGCATAGGCGGAGAAGTACTTTGTTACGTATGGTAACAAAAATACGGGTAATGCAGTAGGAGGTGTAAACGTGTCTAGAATTGGTAGGTTACCTATAAATATTCCAGCAGGTGTTGAAGTTAAAATTGATGGTCATAAAGTTAGCGTTAAAGGTCCTAAAGGCATCTTATCAAAAGAATTTGATCGGGATATGGATATAAAAATAGAAGATAATCAGATTATCGTAACCCGCCCAAGCGATGAAAAAGGACACCGCTCTTTACATGGCTTAACGAGAGCTCTCTTAAATAACATGGTTAATGGCGTAACAGAAGGGTTCCAAAAAAGTCTTGAATTAGTCGGTGTTGGTTATAGGGCTGCAAAACAAGGCAATAAGCTAGTGTTGACTGTTGGTTACTCTCATCCTGTAGAAATGGATCCCGGGAAAGACCTAGAAATCGAAGTACCGGCTGCCAACAAGATTGTTGTTAAAGGTATTGATAAAGAGAAAGTTGGTGCTTTTGCTGCTAATGTCCGTGCTGTTAGAGAGCCGGAACCATATAAAGGCAAAGGTATTAAGTATGAAGGCGAAGTTATCCGCCGTAAAGTAGGTAAAACTGGAGGCAAGAAATAGGAAAACTTCTGCGAAAGGAGTGAAACTAAATGTTTAAGGCGCTAGATAAAAACAAAGCTCGCTTAAAAAAACATTTACGCGTTCGTAAAAAAATTAAGGGCACAGATACTAGACCAAGACTGTGTGTTTTTAGAAGCTCAAATAATATCTATGCTCAGATTATTGACGATACAAAAGGCTTTACCTTGGTAGCAGCATCTACCCTTGATCCAGTTTTAAAAGGTAAGCTAGAAAACAATGGAAATGTTGAAGCTGCCAAAGCTGTTGGCAAACTTCTAGCTGAAAAGGCCAAAGCACAAGGAGTAACCTCCGTTGTATTTGACCGTGGAGGCTATATCTATCATGGAAGAGTTGCTGCCTTAGCTGAGGGAGCACGTGAAGGCGGCTTAGAATTCTAATTACGTTCAAAGGAGGGATAGTAAGTGCGAATTGATGCACGTGACCTGGAATTAAGTGAAAAAGTTGTTAGTATCAATCGTGTTGCCAAGGTTGTTAAAGGTGGACGCCGCTTTAGTTTCAGTGCGCTAGTTGTAGTGGGAGATCAAGATGGTCATGTGGGAGCAGGCCTAGGTAAAGCTTCAGAAGTTCCCGAGGCTATTCGTAAAGGGGTAGAAGATGCTAAAAAGAACTTGATTAAAGTTCCAATGGTAAATACTACAATTCCTCATCCCATAATTGGAAAATTCGGCGCTGGTTCAGTTTTATTAAAACCGGCATCAGAAGGTACTGGAGTTATTGCTGGCGGACCTGCAAGGGCAGTACTAGAATTAGCTGGCATCAGAGACATTTTAACAAAATCCCTAGGTTCTTCAAATCCTAATAACATGGTCTATGCAACTATTGAAGGTTTAAAGAACTTAAAGCGGGCGGAAGATGTCGCGAAGCTTCGCGGCAAAACAGTTGAAGAACTGTTAGGTTAGGAGGTATAAATGTGGCTAAAAAGCTAAAAATTACGCTTGTGCGTAGCCTAATAGGCCGTCCCGAAACGCAGAGAAAAACGGTAAAGGCACTTGGTTTAGGTAAGCTGAACAGTGTTGTTGTTCAGAACGATACACCGGATATTCAAGGAAAAATCGCCCAGGTTGCTCACATGCTAAAAGTAGAAGAAATTGAAGCGTAAGGAGGTGTAATCATGAAACTTCACGAACTAAAACCGGCAGAAGGGTCTCGCAAAGCACCAACTCGTGTTGGAAGAGGAAATGGCTCCGGATTAGGTAAAACATCAGGTCGCGGACATAAAGGTCAAAAGGCTAGATCAGGCGGAGGAGTAAGACCTGGTTTTGAAGGTGGACAAATGCCTTTGCACCGTCGTTTGCCTAAAAGAGGTTTTACAAACATATTTCGCAAAGATATTGTTAGTATTAATGTAGATGTATTGAATCGCTTTGAGAACGGAACAGTGGTTACACCAGAATTGCTATTAGAATATGGTGTTGTCAAAAATTTAAGAGATGGTTTAAAAATTTTGGGTGAAGGGAACGTGGAGAAAGCCCTAACTGTACAGGCTCATGGGTTTAGTAAAGCGGCTGTGGAAAAGATTGAAGCAGCTGGCGGAAAAACAGAGGTGATCTAAGTGCAAGTACTTGAAACTTTGCAAAGTGCTGCTAAGGTAACTGAGCTTAGGAAAAAAATTCTCTTCACATTAATGATGTTTCTGGTTTTTCGCTTAGGTGCGCACATTCCTGTACCTGGAATTAATAATGAAGTTTTAACCCAAATGATGCAAAATAACCTTTTCGGTTTTTTTGACATTGTTTCCGGTGGTGCGTTTAAGAAGTTCACTATTTTTGCCATGGGCATTATGCCTTATATTAATGCATCAATTATTATGCAATTGTTGACGGTTGTGATCCCTTCTTTAGAAAAATTAGCTAAAGAAGGGGAAGAAGGCCGTAAAAAAATTGTTCAGTTCACACGTTATGGAACCGTTGTTTTAGGACTTGTTCAGGCTATAGGTATGGTTATCTACCTAAAAAATGCTTTGCTACAGGCGAATATTTGGTCCTATATTGTTGTGGTAATTTCCTTAACTGCTGGAACTGCCTTTTTAATGTGGTTGGGAGAGTTAATTACGGAAAAGGGAATCGGTAATGGAATATCTCTAATTATTTTTGCCGGTATTGTTTCCAGAATACCTTCCGGTGCTTATAATATGTACCAATATGTAAAAGCCGGAGAAGTAGGTATTTTTTCAATAATTGCTTTCTTGATCATTGCAGTTATTGTTATAGCAGGAGTTGTTGCCATTCATGAAGGTCAAAGAAGGATTCCTGTGCAATATGCAAAACGTGTTGTTGGCAGAAGAGTATATGGAGGGCAAAGTACGCACATACCATTGAAAGTAAACCAGGCAGGTGTAATTCCAGTTATCTTTGCAATGTCAATTTTACTCTTTCCGTCGACTATTGCATCTTGGTTTCCAACAAACAAGTTTGCAATGTTTATTACTAGTGTTTTTAATTTCCGTTCAGTCTGGTATATGATTATGTACGCTTTACTAATTATATTTTTTGCATATTTTTATACTGCTGTTACTTTTAATCCAACAGATGTTGCTGAAAATATGAAAAAATATGGGGGCTTTATACCTGGCCTGCGCCCAGGTCGGCCTACTGCAGAATATATTGAGAAGGTACTTAACAGAGTAACCCTAGCAGGCGGAATTTTTCTAGCATTTATTGCATTGCTTCCTAATTTAGTATTTGCTACAACCAAGCTGAATTTGCAGTTTGGAGGAACAAGCTTATTGATTGTAGTTGGGGTAGCTCTAGAAACAATGAAACAGTTAGAGTCTCAACTGCTTATGAGACACTATCAAGGTTTTATGAAATAATCAAATGAAATTTTAAATTATGTATGGAATAGGGGGAGTCATAGTGAGGTTGCTAATTATGGGACCTCCAGGTGCTGGAAAAGGTACTCAGGCAGTAGAAATTACTGAAAAACTGGGCATTCCTCATATCTCCACCGGCGATATGTTTCGAAAAGCAATCAAAGAAGGCACTGGGATGGGTAAAAAAGCAAAAGAATATATAGATGCTGGACAATTAGTCCCTGATGAGGTAACTGTGGGGATTGTCAAGGAAAGGCTGGCTGAAGAAGACTGTAAGAAAGGTTTTTTACTTGACGGTTTCCCCAGGACTGTTAAGCAGGCAGAAAGTTTAGATACAATTCTAGCGGAGCTGAATTATAAGCTGGATAAAGTACTTTGCTTAGAAGTTCCTTTTGAAATATTAATGCAGCGTCTAACGGGCAGGAGGGTTTGCCCTAACTGTGGTGCCAGTTATCACATCTCAAATAATCCACCAAAAGAAACTGGTGTCTGCGATAAATGTGGCGGTCAACTTGTTCACCGTAGTGATGACACAGAAGAGACTGTTTCAAGCAGACTAAAGGTTTACGAGCAGCAAACAGCTCCTTTAATTGTATTCTATGAAGCCAAAAAGATTATCTGCCATATCAATGGTAATCAGGCCGTAGATAATGTTTTAAAAGATATTGGCAGCTGCTTGGGGAGAGATATGTGATGATTACTCTTAAATCGGAACGTGAAATACAGTACATGAAAGATGCGGGTGAAATAGTCGCTAATGCTCATCGGGAAGCTGCAAAAGCTGTTAAACCCGGAGTAACAACTGGCGAAATAGATAAGGCCGTTGAAGACTATATTGAAGGGCAAGGGGCTAGATCTTCTTTTAAGGGTTACCATGGTTTCCCTGCTAGTATTTGTGCATCAGTCAATGAGGAAGTAGTTCATGGCATTCCAGGTTTAAGAAAACTAAAAGATGGGGATATTATTAGTATTGACATCGGCGCGGAATTAAATGGCTATCATGGTGATGCAGCCCAAACTTTGCCTGTAGGACAAATCACCGCCGAGTTAGAGAACCTATTGAAAGTAACTAAAGAATCATTAAATAGAGGAATTGCTCAAGCGATTAATGGGAACAGACTAAGTGATATTTCCCACGCCGTTCAAAGCTACGTAGAAGAAAACGGATATTCAGTTGTACGGGACTACGTTGGACATGGAATTGGTCGTGAGATGCACGAAGATCCACAAGTACCGAACTTTGGTATGCCTGGAAGAGGACCACGTTTAAGGCCGGGAATGGCTTTAGCTATAGAACCAATGGTTAATATGGGTACTTATCAGGTGAAAACTCTTAGTAACGATTGGACAGTTGTGACAGTTGATCATAAACCTTCTGCCCATTTCGAAAAATCAATCGCTATCAATTATGAGGGTGAGCCTGAAATATTAACTAAGCTTTAGCTCCTGTTTGGCTAACGGAGGTAAGGCATGGCAAAATGCAGACTCGGGCAATAGTTTTATTCTATGAAAGGCCGCGAAGGAGGTTAATCGTGTGTCCAAACAGGATGTAATAGAGGTTGAAGGAAAAGTTATTGAGCCCCTACCAAATGCCATGTTTAAAGTAGAACTAGAAAACGGGCATAAAGTTTTGGCTCATGTATCAGGAAAAATCAGAATGAACTTTATTAGAATTCTTCCTGGGGATCGGGTTACAATTGAATTATCACCTTATGATCTAAACCGGGGAAGAATTGTTTACCGTTTTAAATAAATTAGAGCAAGGGATTTAGCTTGCAAAAGGAGGGTTTTAAATGAAAGTCAAACCATCGGTGAAACCCATCTGTGAAAAGTGTAAAGTTATTAAAAGAAAAGGCCGTGTTATGGTTATTTGCGAAAACCCCAAGCACAAACAAAAACAGGGATAATATAATAGACGCTTAAGCTACGAATTGTAATGATGAAGCATACCTAACCCTCGGGTATAGCTTGAGATGAAAAAAATAAAGAATATTTTGCGCTATGAATAATGGAGGTGTAGCCTAATGGCACGTATTTCCGGTGTAGATTTACCCCGGGATAAGCGGGTTGAAATAGGTTTGACCTATATATATGGTATTGGCAGACCTACCGCTAATAAGATCTTAGCCAGTACGGGAATTAATCCTGATACTAGAGTAAGAGACTTAACCGAAGATGAAGTTTCAAAACTACGTGAGTATATTGACCAAAATCATACCGTTGAAGGTGACTTGCGACGGGAAGTTTCATTAAATATTAAACGCCTGATTGAAATTGGTTCCTACAGAGGGTTGCGACACCGCCGGGGTTTACCGGTTAGGGGACAACGTACTAAAACTAATGCACGGACAAGAAAAGGTCCAAAACGCACTGTAGGCGTGAAACGTAGTAAATAATTAACTATCCAATGAAAGGGGGACAATTAGGTGGCAAAAAGACAGACCCGTACTAGAAGAAGAGACCGAAAAAATATTGAAAATGGGATTGCCCATATTAAATCCACTTTTAATAATACGATTGTTACAATTACTGATAAAGTCGGCAACGCTATTTCTTGGGCAAGTGCCGGTGAAATGGGCTTCAAAGGTTCTAGAAAAAGTACACCTTTTGCAGCCCAAATGGCAGCTGAGCAAGCAGCTAAAGCTGCAATGGAACATGGTTTAAAAGAAGTCGAATGTTACGTTAAGGGACCTGGCTCAGGCAGGGAAGCTGCGATTAGATCATTACAGGCAGCAGGTTTAGAGGTTAGCGTTATTAAAGACGTTACTCCTATCCCGCATAATGGCTGCAGGCCGCCAAAACGCAGAAGAGTATAGGAGGTGTATAAGGTTTGGCAAGGTATAAAGAAGCAGTATGCCGCTTGTGTCGTCGTGAAGGCATGAAGTTATATCTAAAAGGAGATCGTTGCTATTCCGATAAGTGTGCAGTGGATAGAAGAAATTATGCTCCCGGACAACACGGTCAAAATAGGAAAAAAGTATCAGAGTATGGACTACAGTTAAGGGAAAAGCAAAAAGCACGTCGTGTTTATGGCGTACTGGAAAAGCAGTTTGAAAATTATTTTGCTAAAGCTGACCGTCAAAAAGGCGTAACAGGTGAAAATCTCTTGCGTTTGTTAGAAAGACGTTTAGACAATGTGGTTTACCGTTTAGGTTTTGCTGGTTCTAGACCTGAAGCACGTCAACTGGTTAGACATGGCCATTTCACCATTAACGGTAGAAAAGTTAACATTCCATCACTCCAAGTTCGAGTAGGCGATGAAATAGCCGTACGTGAAAAGAGCGTTGGATCCGAAAAATTTAAAGAATTAGCTGAATTAGCTGCCCAAAAAACTGTACCTAATTGGCTGGAACTAAATGCCCCTGCTTTACGGGCTAGAGTTATAGCACTTCCTTCCAGAGAAGATATCGATATTCCTGTGGAAGAACACTTGATAGTAGAGCTATATTCCAGATAATGAAAGCTGTAGCTCTAACTAAGAAAGTTTGAGGTCTCGGAAGGAGGGTTTATTATGTTAGAAATCGAAAAACCAAAAATTGAATGTATTGAGCGAAGCGAGGATAATAAGTACGGTAAATTTGTGGTGGAACCCTTGGAAAGGGGTTATGGCATCACGCTGGGCAATTCCCTCCGGAGAATCTTACTTTCATCTCTGCCCGGCGCAGCAGTTACATCAATCAAAATTGATGGGGTACTTCATGAGTTTTCTACAATACAAGGGGTTAGAGAAGATACCACTGATATAATTATTAATCTTAAGTCCTTGTCGGTTAAACTTTATTCTGATGAACCTGCAACCGTACGCATTGAGGCGGAAGGAGAAGGAGAAGTAACTGCTGGGGATATAATTACAGAAGCTGACGTAGAGATTTTAAACCCTGATCTGCACATTGCTACCTTAGATAAAGACGGTCGTCTTTATATGGATATAGTTATTGAAAAGGGTAGGGGATATGTGACATCTGAGAAAAACAAAAAGGAAGATCAGGTTATTGGTGTAATTCCTGTAGATTCCATTTTTACCCCAGTCCCTAGGGTAAACTATGCTGTGGAAAATACACGTGTAGGACAAATTACGGACTATGATAAGTTGATTTTAGAAGTTTGGACTGACGGAAGCATATCTCCGGACGAAGCAGTAAGTTCCTCTGCAAAAATTTTAAACGACCATCTTAAACTTTTTATTGGACTAACAGAGACCATTAGTGATGAAGTTACGATGGTAGAAAAGGAAGAGGAAAAGAAAGATAAGATTCTGGATATGACCATTGAAGAATTGGATCTTTCCGTTCGCTCTTACAATTGCTTAAAAAGGGCTGGTATTAACACCGTTGAAGAGTTAATCCAGCGTTCAGAAGAAGATATGATGAAGGTCAGAAACTTAGGGCGTAAGTCCCTAGAGGAAGTTGATCAAAAACTACAAGCCTTAAATTTAAGTTTACGTAAGTCAGATGAGTGATAAAGGAGGTTTGAATCATGGCATATCGCAGACTAGGGCTTTTGTCCAGCCATCGTCGAGCCATGTTCAAAAACATCGTTACTTCTTTACTCAAAGCAGAACGCATTGAAACAACAGAACCAAGGGCTAAAGAGGTAAGACGGATAGCAGAAAAAATGATTACCCTAGGCAAAAGAGGGGATCTCCACGCTAGACGCCAAGCCTTAGCGTATCTGACAGAGGAAGATGTTGTGACGAAATTATTTGAAACAATTGGCCCGCGTTATAAGGAACGTCAGGGAGGATATACTAGAATTATAAAAACAGGGTACCGCCGTGGTGACGCAGCACAAATGGTACTTATTGAATTAGTTTAATAAGCTTTTGATAGTTAGATTTAAGGTCAGGCAGCGGGAGCAAAAAACCCCTTCCTGGCTTAATTTTTAGGTTTGTGTGGTGTAAAAATGATAAAAATTGAAAAACTTTATCATAGATATAAAGCCGGTACACCTCAAGAAGTTACTGCACTGGACAATATAAATTTAGAAGTAAAAAAAGGAGAATTTGTAGTTATTATCGGGCATAATGGTTCCGGTAAATCGACCTTAGCTAAGCACCTTAATGGCCTGTTATTGCCATCAGAAGGAAATGTTATAGTTAATGGGATGAATACCCGCGAGAGTAAATATGTTTGGGAAATTCGGCGTGAAGTTGGAATGGTTTTTCAAAACCCTGACAATCAGCTTGTGGCCACTATGGTTGAAGAAGATGTGGCTTTTGGGCCAGAAAATCTTGGGGTCCCTCCCTCTGAAATTAGAAGAAGGGTAGATGAATCCCTAGAACTAGTAGGTATGCAAGAGTTTAAACATAAGGAACCTCATCACTTGTCAGGAGGACAAAAGCAAAGGGTCGCTATAGCAGGCGTTATTGCCATGAAGCCCAATTATTTAGTATTAGATGAACCTACAGCAATGCTGGACCCCAAAGGCAGGAAAGAAGTTATGGATACGGTAATCAAGCTGAACAGAGAAGAAGGTTTAAGTATCATTCACATTACTCATTATATGGAAGAAGCAGTTAATGCGCACCGTGTTATAGTAATGGAACAAGGGAAAATTGTCGAAGGTGGTTTACCCAGGCAAATTTTCCAGCAAGTAGAGTTATTGAAAAAATTAAGAATGGATGTACCCCAAATGACTGAGTTAGCCTATGAGTTAAAAAAAGCTGGGCTGGAACTGCCTGGGGATATTCTCACTGTTGAAGAAATGGTGAAGTACTTATGTTGATAAAACTGGAAGCTGTTGAACACACTTATAAAACCAATACTCCGTACGAAACTAAGGCGTTAGATAACATTAATTTGGAAATACCTTTTGGGCAGTTTGTTGGCTTAATTGGACATACGGGTTCAGGCAAATCTACCTTAATTCAACATTTAAACGGCCTATTATTTCCAACTGCCGGCAGGGTAATTATTGAAGGACAAGAGATTGTCCAGAAAAGCCCGGAACTAAAAAAGATACGGCATAATGTAGGCATTGTTTTTCAGTACCCTGAACAGCAATTATTTGAAGAAACTGTCTTTGCAGATATTGCCTTCGGGCCAAAAAATCTAGGCTTTAATGAACAACAAATAACTGCTAAAGTAAAGAAAGCAATGGAGGCAGTCCATCTAGATTACGATGCCTTGAAAGATCGTTCCCCCTTTGCTTTAAGCGGCGGGCAAATGCGTCGCGTTGCCATTGCAGGGGTTTTAGCTATGGAGCCTAAAGTATTAATTTTAGATGAACCCACCGCTGGACTGGATCCTAAGGGACGAGATGAAATACTAAATGAAATTTCGGCCCTCCACCAACAACTTAAAATTACAATTATCCTAGTATCTCATAGCATGGAAGACATAGCTCGCTTTACAGAGAGAGTAATTGTTATGTCTAAAGGGAAAATAGTTTTAGACGGTACTCCCAGGGAAATATTTCAGCAAACGCAGCTCTTAGAAAAATTAGGGCTGGGAGTTCCTTTAGTAGCGACTTTAATGCATAAGTTGAAAGAGCAGGGGTTAAATGTACGTACGGATATTTTGACGGTCAATGAAGCCAAAATGGAGATCTTAAGGTGGTGGAAAGAAAAGCATGTTTAAGGATATAACCATTGGGCAATATATTCCTGGAGAATCAATAATTCATCATCTGGATCCCCGTACTAAAATATTTGCAGTACTAATCTACATGATTGGCCTCTTTATGATGGATAATTTACAAGGTTATTTAGCTATAACTATTGTTACAGCTTTAATCATTTGGTTTTCCCAGATCCCTTTAAATTATTTACTAAAGGGTTTAAAGCCAATTTTTATTATTTTAACATTTACTTTAGTTTTAAATTTATTTCTAATCCCAGGTAAGATTCTCTGGAGCTTTGGACCATTGCATATTACAGTTGAGGGTGTTAGACAAGGTATCTTTATGTCTATTCGCCTGATTTTTCTAATTTTAGTTACATCACTTTTAACGCTAACTACAACTCCTATTAGCCTAACAGATGGCTTAGAAAGTATTCTTAGCCCAGGTAAAAGAATTGGTATTCCAGCCCATGAATTGGCTATGATGATGAGCATTGCACTGCGTTTTATTCCAACCCTATTGGAAGAAACGGAAAAAATTATGAAGGCGCAGATGGCAAGGGGTGCTGATTTTGAAAGCGGAAGTTTATGGAATCGGGCAAGAAGTATGGTGCCCCTCCTTGTTCCTCTTTTTGTTGGGGCCTTTCGCAGGGCTGACGATTTAGCAATGGCTATGGAAGCAAGATGCTATCGAGGAAGTCAAGGCAGAACCAGGCTGAAACAACTAAAAATGGCTTCCCGTGATTATATTGCTTTAGCATTGATGATACTTTTTTTGCTGGGGGCAATTATCTATAAAATACTTTGGTAATTGAGGTTAAGATGAAGAGAAGAATAAAAATAACCTTGGCTTACGATGGAACTGGATATAGTGGTTGGCAAGTGCAATCTAATCATCCCCACATTAGTACTATCCAAGGAGTTGTGGAACAAAAAATTTCATTGTTAACTAAGGAAAGTATTAAAGTAGTTGCTTCAGGTAGAACTGATGCCGGCGTTCATGCTCTGGGACAAGTTATTCATTTTGATACATTTTCATCTATACCTGTAGAAAAGTTTCCGGCAGCTCTTTTGAGCGTTTTTCCCCAGGATATCGTCCCTTTAGCTGCAGAGGAAGTTAATCAGTATTTTCATGCCCGCTATAGTGTTAAAGAAAAAACCTATCGCTATTCCATGGATTTAGGTACTATGCCCCATGTTTTTTGGCGCAGATTTGCCTACCACTACCCATATCCATTGAACATTGTGGCTATGCAGGAAGCTGCAAAGCTGCTGATAGGCCAGCATGATTTTAAGTCCTTTTGTGCCAGCGGCAGTTCCGTTCAAAATTATGTTCGTAGAATTAAATCTTGCCGGATCAGGCAGGATGGAACACAGCTCCATCTGGAAATTACAGGAGACGGCTTTCTGTATAACATGGTTAGAATTATTATGGGGACACTCCTGGAAGTTGGCCGGGGCAAATTAGGGATAGATGATTTAACGGAAATTATAGCAGCTCAAGATAGAACTAAAGCTGGGCCTACAGCACCAGCCCATGGTTTATGTCTGCTTCATGTTCAGTATTAAGAAAAAAACAACTGTCAAAGCCTTTTTCTTGACATTAGTATTGCTATAGATTAAAATAATCAATGTGGTTTTTTATAGAGATTTGCAGATTGGTCAAGAGCCCCGATTAATCTGTGAAACTGATAGGATAGAGCCATTCGTATTTTGCAAGGAGGGAAACAAATGACCACTTTTATGGCTAAGCCTAAAGAAGTGGAGAGAAAATGGTATGTAATAGATGCAACAGATAAGCCTTTAGGTAGACTAGCTACAGAAGTAGCTACTATTTTAAGAGGTAAGCATAAACCTATTTTCACTCCTCATGTTGACACAGGCGACCATGTTATTGTGATTAATGCAGAAAAAGTTAAGTTAACAGGAAATAAATTGCATCAAAAAAAATATAGACGTCACTCCCGTTTTCCGGGTGGTCTAAAAGAGATGGATTACGCAACCCTATTACAAAAGTTCCCGGAAAGAGCTGTTGAGGCTGCTGTAAAAGGCATGATTCCTCATAACAAATTAGGTACTCAGGTATTTAAAAAGTTAAAGGTATATGCGGGATCACAACATCCCCACGAGGCCCAAAAACCTGAAGTTTGGGAATTTAGAGCATAGGACGGAAGGAGGAAATTAATATGGCACAAGTACAATACTACGGCACCGGACGCCGCAAAAACGCGGTTGCAAGTGTTCGACTCGTTCCCGGCGACGGCAAAATTATGATTAATCGCCGCCCTTTGGATGAGTACTTTGGTAAAAAAACACTTGAAATGATTGTGAAACAGCCATTAACGGTTACTGAAACTGGCGCAAGATTTGATGTTTTAGCCAAAGTAGAAGGCGGGGGAACAACCGGCCAAGCAGGAGCAGTACGGATGGGTATTGCCAGGGCGCTTTTACAAGCTGATGAAACCCTCCGTCCAGTACTTAAAAGATCTGGTTTCTTAACCAGGGATCCGAGAATGAAAGAGAGAAGAAAATACGGATTGAAAAAAGCTCGCAAAGCTCCACAATTCTCCAAAAGATAATTATTGTCAGTCAAGAGAAGGTAACCTATACCTTCTCTTTTTGGTTGTGCGCCCAGCCTGGGCCCTTGCTTGTCGATGAAAGTCCGATACGGGGGTTGATAGTGCCAACCGTTAGCCTAAGACAAGGGTGTCCATCGTGAGGTGGAATCTGAAGGAAGCCGGCGGCAAAGCTCTGGTCTGGGGAACACAAACTACATCTAAGGCTTACTCGATTTATAAAGCGCCTAGCCAGGCTTAGTCTTTGGGGGAAGTTCCATTATAGAGGACAATATGGATATTAGTTTTCTAAAAATGAGGAGGATTAAAGATGGCTCCAAAGTGCAAAGAAATTGTACAAGTGTTGAATAACTTAGCTCCCTTTAGTTTGGCGGAAAAATGGGACAATTCTGGGCTTTTAGTTGGGGATCCTGAGGCAAAAATTCAGGGAATAATTCTTTGTCTCGATGTGAATGAAAAGGTCATAGCTGAAGCATTGAAGCAAGGGTCCAATTTAATAATTAGCCACCATCCTTTAATCTTCAAACCCCTAACCCATC
Organism: Bacillota bacterium LX-D; assembly: GCA_031628995.1. Lineage (NCBI taxonomy): Bacteria > Bacillati > Bacillota > Bacillota bacterium LX-D. The sequence goes on from JAVLUO010000008.1 coordinate 59,363, forward strand.
TGAGAGCAAATTCTAAACAAGTAGATTTAATTTATAAGCTCATTAAACATGATCTGCAAGTTATTGCTTTCCATACCAATTTTGATTCAGCCGGTCAAGGAGTTAACCAGCAGCTGGCCCAACTTCTAGGACTAGAAAAAATCCAACTGTTGCAACCTATTCAGGAGGAGTTAATTAAAATAGCAGTCTTTGTACCTGCAGGTTATGAAGATGCGGTTCGGGATGCCATGGGTGAAGCAGGAGCAGGTTATATTGGTAATTATAGTCATTGTACCTTCCGTAGTTTAGGTACAGGAACTTTTTTACCCTTAGAGGAGACTAACCCTTTTATCGGCATAAGTGGAAAGTTGGAGGAAGTACAAGAATATCGTTTGGAAACCATCGTTCAGAAGGATCTCTTGCCGGAAGTGATTAAAAATATTTTGCGAGTTCATCCTTACGAAGAAGTTGCTTATGATCTATACCCAGTGGAAAATAAATTAGTTCGCCATGGCCTGGGAAGGGTAGGTACATTGCCCAGGCCACTAAATCTGGAACAATTTGCCCAGTTAGTTAAGGAAAAATTGAAGATTAAGACAGTTCGAGTTTATGGGGATAAGGATCAAATAATTACTAGAGTGGCCATATGCGGAGGAGCAGGCCGTTCAATGCTCAAAACTGCCGCCCAACTTCAGGCCCAGGTGCTCTTAACCGGAGACTTAAGTTACCATGATTATCAAGAGGCAGCGGAATTGGAAATTGCTCTCCTTGATGCAGGCCATTTTGCCACAGAAATAATCAGCCTGGATTATTTAAAAAATTATTTAGCAAAAGAATTAGTTTCATCTAGCTTAGGAATAAAGGTAGTTAAAAGCAAAGACCCATGGGAGTTTATCTAAAAGCGCCAGGAGGGATTTAGCATAAAAAAAGATATGGCATCAAAAGAGAAGCCATATCCTATCCCTAATTTTTAAGAAGCGTAGGAAACAAGATAAGAACCAGCGACTTTAGCTTTTTCCAGTAATTCAGTTTGGCCTTTTGTATCATCAGGGGTACGGTTACCGTAGGAAAGAATAGTATCAACTACATTAAAACCCAAAAATTTGTACATTTTTGCTGTACTTTCGTAGTACTGTTGAAAAATATTAGGGTCGGGATTTCCTTGGGTAAAGACTAAAACCATTTTTTTACCTTTTGCCTTAGAACTAAAATCAGTACCTAGAAAAGCGCATAAACGATCTGTAAATGCTTTAGTTTGGCTACTCATTTGCCACATGTATAAAGGAGTGCCTAAGACAATTGCGTCAGCGTCTAAAATTTCGGAATAAAGTGTTTGCATGTCATCTTTTATAACACAAGTTTCATGTTCCTTACAATAATAGCAGCTTTGACATCCTTTAATGCTTAAGTCATTTAAATTATAAATCTTTGTTTCGGCACCCTTTTCTTTAGCTCCCTGCAATACTTGCTCAATTAACAAATTTGTGCTGCCATATTTCCGTGGACTTCCGTTAAAACCAATAACTTTCATAAGATAGACCCCCTAAAAAATAAATTAATAGGTTTTGCCTGCAACGTATAGATACTAATTTCTATTCTTAGTATAAAACAAGGCAACAAGTATTTCTAGCTTTTCAGGTATATTGTCAAACCCTCAGCATAGTTATAAATGAAAGGTTATAAAAGGGGTGACCTGGGTGCGGTTCTTTTGGGTTAATACAATACAGCTTAAACTAAAATATCTGGTTTCTTTAGCTTTTTTGACTATTTTCATTGTGGAGGGATACTATTTTATTGGCAATAACTTGGAGCAGAAGGCAATTCAAACTATGTCTTGGGTTTTAGCAAATAAGGTAATTGTTATAGACCCCGGCCATGGGGGATATGATCCCGGTAAAATTGGAGTTACGGGGACAAAGGAAAAAGACATTAATTTAGCTATAGCTCAGGAGCTAGCTCAATATATGAAAAACGCCGGCACAGTAGTAGTCTTAACTAGGGATGAAGACGAAGATCTGCTAAATGAAGGCTCAGGCAGTAAAAAACAGCGTGATTTAGACAGCCGTTTAGCTATTATCGACAAAGTTCATGCAGATCTTTATGTAGGGATCCAAGCTAATTCCTTTGGTTCTGTTTGGCGTGGTGCTCAAACATTCTATAATGTTAAAAATAATTCTGGAAAGCTTTTAGCCCAGGGAATTCAAAAAGAGTTAAAAAGGCAGCTTAAAAATACCCATCGAAAAGCTGCTAAAATGGATGATAGCAGTTCTTATATGCTCAGAAAATTAAATAATATACCATCAGCCATTGTAGAGGCAGGCTTTCTTTCTAACCGTGAAGAAGAAGAACTGCTAAAAGATCAAACTTACCAAAAGAAAGTTGCTTTTGCTATCTACTGTGGGGTGGTAAAATATTTTTGTACAGATAATGGTACAGTTGTAAATCCATAATATTCAGCAACTTTCCGCTCATTTAAGTTAAGTTGTTGAAAACTGCATTCCAGTTAGGTTGTCATCTGGAAATTACCGCTTTATTAATAACTGGCTTAAATGATAGTATAGAAGAAATAAAAAAACTTACTCAGTGGATTGCCACAACTTTAGGTCCAGATATACCTGTCTATTTTACTAGGTATTTTCCTAATTATCAGTTAGATCTACCTGCTACACCTTAAACAACCCTAGAAAAGGCCAAAGAAATTGCCCTGGAAATGTTGCACTATGTTTATTTGGGTAATGTTCCGGAATTAGAGGGGAATACAACATACTGCCCCCAATGTGGGCAAAAAGTAATTGTACGCAGTGGCTATGAAACTGAGATAATCGGGCTAGATGGTACTACATGTTTAAACTGCGGATATAAGCTGGCCATCATAGGCTTATAAAAGTTGCCACGGAGGGGGAGAAGAATTGCTGCAAAGATTTTCTAATTTTATTTTTTTGCCTATAGTTTTAGGTTTAGCCTATTTTTTACTATCTTTGTTTGTTTTTATTACCTTTACCCGAAGCTTACTGACTAATGAATTAGCAGGTTTTGACCAATTGATTATAAATATAGTTAGAAGCGACCTTTCTCCAACTTTAACAGGAGTTATGAGCGTTATTTCCTTTTTTGGGTCTCCATCCTTTATTATCGGAGCAATTATTGGGGGACTAGTTTATTGCATCTTCATAAAAAAAGTCCATTGGCTGGCTGTACAGCTTCTGGTGATCTCCGCAAGCAGTTGGCTCTTAAATAAATGTTTAAAGGATTATTTTCAAAGGCCTCGTCCTTTGTGGCCTCTGGCTGAGGCTATTGGCTATAGTTACCCCAGCGGCCACGCCATGGTCAGCATATCCTTTTATGGTTTCTTGATTTATCTAGGTCTGACTAAAATAATAAAACCCAAACTGCGTTTATTTGTTGTTGCATTTTTAGCAATATTAATTTTACTGATCGGCATAAGCAGAATTTATTTAGGTGTCCACTATCCCAGTGACGTTGGAGCGGGATTTGCAGCGGGAGGCTCTTGGTTAGTAGTCTGTGTTTTAGTACTTAACGCTTGTCAGAAAAAATTTTCTCGGTAACTTAGTCCCTAGCAGTTATCGAGTAAGGTAAAGCCGAAGTAATTAACTTCGGCTTTACCTTACTCGATTAGTTTTAGTAGATTTTATGATATTTACGTATATATGAAATGTTCAAATCAATTGTTATAAAAATTTTCAGATGGTTTTTAGATTAAGCACTAAAAAATAGTCAGTGCTTTTTTACTGTGCATAATTTTTGGTAAAAAAGTCAATTCTAAGCTTAAATTAGGCAGGTGATGACTATTGTTTAGAAAAATACTGCGCTCTTTATATTATTTAAAACTTAAATCGATAAATGCTGCAGCAGAAGTAGCTGAAAAAAACAAACCTGCTAAGGAAAATAAAATTCCCATTTCTGTAGCCGAGATCAAAATCAAGCTGCAGAATTTATTTGTAGATGCAAACGATTTTGTCCTTAGGGAGTATAGCATTGGGGAAAAGTCTAAAGTAAAAGTTCTAATTTCCTTTATTGATGGTTTAGTTAATAAAAAGCTTATTAATGATCATTTGCTAAAGCCTTTCATGATTGACTCTATTCTAACTAAATTAGATGAAAATTTGTCAGGTAAAAATGCGGTTAATTTTATAGAGGAATACCTCCTTAGCACTTGCGAGCTGACAAAAGTTTCTACCTTTGATGAAACTGTACATGGGATTTTATCTGGTGATACAGTTTTATATATTGATGGAAGTAGAATTGCCCTTGTGATAAACCTCCGCGGTTGGGAAATGAGGCAAGTAGCTGAACCAAGAACAGAAACTGTCGTTAGGGGTCCAAGAGAAGGTTTTGTAGAAACAATTCGGACCAATACGTCACTCTTACGCAGAAAGATAAAAAACCCTAATCTAAAATTTGAGACATTGACTTTAGGCAAACAGACCAAAACTGATGTCATGATTTGCTACATTAAAGGTATTGCTCATGAAGATATTATCGCTACAGTCAGAAGGAGATTAAAAAGAATTAATACAGACGCAATATTAGAATCTGGTTATATAGAGGAATTTATTGAAGATGCACCTTTGGGTCTCTTTCCAACAGTAGGTAATAGCGAAAAACCCGATGTTGTTGCGGGCAAACTCTTAGAGGGGAGAGTTGCCATTTTATGCGACGGTACGCCCTTTGTTCTAACGGTGCCTTATTTATTTATAGAAGCTATACAGTCTAGTGAGGACTACTATTCCAGATGGGTATATGCATCTGCGATTCGCATATTGCGTTTGCTTGCGTTAGTAATTACAACAATGTTGCCAGCACTATATGTGGCTGGACTTACTTTCCACCAATCAGTTATTCCCTTTAAACTGCTGTTAACCATGGCTGCTTCTCGCCAGGGTATTCCTTATTCTCCATTCGTTGAAGCATTATTAATGCTTATATCCTTTGAGCTTTTGCGGGAAGCAGGTATACGTTTACCTCGGCCGGTTGGTCAGGCCATTAGTATTGTAGGTGCTCTTGTGCTTGGAGAAGCAGCAGTCCAGGCTGGCTTAGCCAGTAATCCTATGGTGATCATTACATCTATTACAGCCATTACAAGCTTTATCAATGTTCCTTTAGCGGGCACTATCCCTTTTCTTAGACTGGCTTTTTTAATTGCAGGTAATATAGTCGGGCTATTAGGGATTATGCTGGTAGGCTTATTATTTTTACTTCAACTTTGTGCAATTCGTTCTTTCGGAGTTCCATATTTAAGTTCTTTTGCACCCTTAAGTGGTTCGGATTTGAAAGATACTTTAATTCGAATACCTATTTGGGCTATGTTAACTAGACCTAAGGCTTTAACTTGGGAGTATTCAAAGGACCTGAAATACAGGATGAAAATAGATTATCGCCAAAAGGAAGACTAAATATGCTGTTTAGAAAAAGGTTGTTATTTACACTGTTATATTCACTTATTTTTTGTCTAACTGGTTGTTGGAATAATAAGGATATTACAGAATTAAATATTGTGGTTGGCGTTGGTATTGACCAGGCACCAAATAACCAAATTGAATTAACTGTCCAAATCGTCAAACCAGCCACCATAAAAGCACGTCAGCAGGGTGGAATGGACCAGGTGACGCAGACGTTAACCGCTAGAGGCAGGACCATTTTTGAAGCTAATCGAAATTTATTAACTTTTTCTAGCAGAAGACTATATTATGGGCATATTCAATTAATTATGATAAGTGAAGGTTTAGCCCGAAAAGGTATTAGTGATATTCTGGATTTTTTTGCGCGAGATCATGAACCGGACTTACGTACTGAAATAATTATAACCAAAGGAATAACAGCTTCACAAAGCTTAAAGTTAAATAGTTCTCTGGAAGATATCCCTGTTACGGATTTAAGAGAAACATTGCGTAATACAAATGGATTACCTAAGATAATAGATATTCAACTGGTGGACTTATTAAAAAATATAGCCAGTACTGGAACTAACTCCGTTGTAGCTAAGTTGGAGATTGCTAAGAATAAAGAAAATATTACTACACAAGATTTAAACATAACTGGAGCTGCAGTCTTTAAAAAAGATAAGCTTTGTGGTTGGCTAAGTCCGACTGAAGCAAGGAGTTATATATTTGTTCAAAATAAGTTTAAGAATGGTATTATTGTAATTCCTAATCCAATAGATAAGAAAAAGCCCGTAGCCATAGAAATGACGCATTCACATACAAAGAAGTCTATCCAATTTGTGAATGGAAGGCCCAAGTTAATTGTTGAAGTTAAAAATGAAGGTAATATTGGAGAACAAGAGGGAAAAGGAGATTTAACTTCACCGAGCATAGTAAGAAAGTTAGAACAAGAGACATCCCTGCTCATTACGAAGGAAATCAACCATTTAATCACTAAAACTCAGCAAGAGTTGAAGTGCGACATTTTTGGTTTTGGAAATCTTCTGCACCAACAATATCCTAGTTATTGGGAAAATGTAGAAGGGAATTGGAATGAATTTTATTCTGCCTTGGAATTTGAAGTTAAGGTTAATCAAGAAATTAGAAGGTCGGGTTGGATCAGAGAGATAACTAAGCCTAAATAGGAGATAGCCATGAGCAAGGAAAGAATTTCTGGCTTACAATTAGCATTTCTACTAATTGCTTTTATTTTCGGGGATACAGCCATTTTAAGCCCTGCAGTTGGATCTTATCAAGATAATTGGTTGGGTTTTATTATTGGTTGGGGCTGTTCTTTCTTTTTATTATGGATTTATATTAGCATAAAAAATTTTTACCCTGCCGAATCCTGGATTGAAATTCTGAAAAGCTGTTACGGCCCATACCTAGGTAGTGCAATTGCGCTATTTTACATTGGGTATTTTTTGCATGTGGGAGCTTTGGTAATCAGGGAATTTGCTGAATATATGATAGTAGTTAATTTTCCGGAAACGCCGATTATTTTTTTTAGTGGCCTAGTTGCTTTACTAGGCATATGTGCTGTAAGATACGGTATTGAGGTTATCGGGCGTTTATACGAAATACTTGGTGTTATCTTCCCTTTTATAACGATTATGATAACTCTTTTTGTTTTACCAAGATTTGAAGTTAGAAATTTTCTACCAATCTTGGAAAATGGCCTGAAGCCTGTTTTAAAAACTGCTTTTTCAACTTTCTCTTTTCCCTTTGGAGAATTAATAGTTTTTTTAATGATTTTTAACCATTTGCATACACAAAAAAAATTGGCTAAAGTTGTGTATTTATCTAGTTTATTTGGAGGTTTACTAATTTTACTCATTATTACAAGGGATTTAATGGTTCTAGGTCCAGATATGTTTGAGAATGCTACTTTCCCAGCTCAGCTATCATCGGAGCTTATCCCTAATAATTTTATTACCATGACACCTTTTGTAGCTGTTAATTTACTGATTGGCAGTGGTGCTAAGACTATTGTTTACTTATATGCGGCTTCCTTGGGAAGTGCTCAATTATTTAATCTCCGAAACTATAAATCTTTAGTAATACCTTTGGCTGCATTTATGGTTGCTTTATCTATTTGGGTATACGATTCCCTTTTCCAGCTTTTTCGCTGGACAGAAGAAATCTGGCCCTACTATGCGGTAATTCCCTTTCAATTAGGAATACCATTAGTAACTTTACTAGTTTTAAAAATTAAAACAATAATTAAGGGAAAAAGAAAGGTATAATTAGGAGTGTTAAAATTTGGTTATTTTTGGGCTGATAATAACGTTTATAATTTTTATCTTAATTGATTTGCCCGAACTAAGAAGGGCCCAACAGAAAACCAAAACGACGGTGGTATATATTTCCTTACTTCTAATCGGTTTTAGTTTGAGTTTTTTACTAGTAATTAATAGAGCACCTATTAGCCCGACAATTATCATTGAAAAAATAGTACGCTATTTTTTGCCGTAAAGCCAAAGAGAAGTTAAATCAGTCCTTCGGGATTGAAACAATGTCTAAGGGTATTTTTCTTTGTTGAGAATCGTACTGTACTAAGTCATAAATTAAGGGGTCTTTAATTAGCTCCAGCCAAGCTGCATAGACTCCGGCGATAAATGGTGACTCTAAGGCCACTTTTTCTGTAATTAGTGGACATAAATAGGGTAAATCAAATGGTTCTCTGATTAAAAGCAGTTGACCGCCGTTCTGCAGGTGGGGCGCCAGAGGAAAAGTACGACACTGAAGTGGTCTTTTATCACGAGGACATCCTTTGGTGCAACGGACAAAATAAACTGTGCCTCGCCAGGAATTTGGAAAGTCATAATCTGCAGCATTTTGTTTATCCCAAATTAACCAGTCTTCCCGCTGAGTAAACATTTGTTCTTCACCAGGCAGTAAATACATTCCTAAATCCTGATCTGAACTAGTACAGCAAAGTTTTCCACATAAATTACCGCAGTCGGAGGATAGGGGTGTAACATCCTCTAACAAAGCGTAGATTTTTTTATAGGTATTTTTATTAATTATGCTTTTCATATTTGGCTCCTTTAATAAATGGTTGTACAAAAATTATCTAACATTATATACTTGATGAAAAGTAAATTTTGAGGAAAAGGTTTGAAAAAATGCACAAAGGAAATTTGATTAAAGAATACGCAGCTCAAGTTGGCTTTGATTTTTGCGGCATTACTTCGGCGGAGCCTTTTACAGAGCTTTTGGATTTTTTGCAGCAGCGGCAGCAAAAAAACTGGCAGTCAGAATTTGAAAAATTTGAGCTTCAGACGAGAATTAATCCCAAGCTAGTGTTGCCGGAAGCTCGTTCAATTATTGCTTTAGCTAAAATTTACCCTGAGTGTAGGCAGTCTGCTGAGTTTCAAGGAAAAGGCAAAATTGCTCGTTTTGCTTGGGGGCCTGATTATCACCAGGATTTACAAAAATCTTTAGGACAAATGGTCGATTTTTTAAGAAAAGAGTTTCACGTTAAAAAAGCAGTTTCTTATGTAGATAAAGGGCCTTTGCTAGATAGGGCAATTGCAGCTAGAGCAGGTCTAGGCTGGTATGGTAAGAATTGTGCAATTATGACGAAAAGGGCTGGTTCCTGGATAGCTTTAGGAGAAATCCTGGTAGATATTTTTTTGCCGGAAGATGAACCTCTTCCACCAGGCTGCGGAAGTTGTACTAAATGCCTTGATGCTTGCCCAACAGGAGCTTTAACTAAGCCATACCAGGTTAATTGCCAAAAATGTATTTCCTATTTAACCCAGTCTAAAAAAATTATTCCTGACCAATATAGAGCTTTAATGGGAAATAGTCTCTATGGCTGTGATGCTTGCCAAGATGTTTGTCCTTACAATCAAAAGGTTTCCAGGGACCTTAATGCTGCTGCCCAAGAGGCAATTTTCTCTGAGCTGGATTTGTCCTATTTACTTTCTTTGTCTAAGGGAGGATTTCAAAAAGAATATAAGGATAGGGCTTTTGGCTGGCTGGGCAAAAATATTTTACAGCGCAATGCCTTAATTGCCCTTGGCAATAGTAAAGATCCGGCAGCCATACCTTTGCTCATCAAGGGATTGAATAGTTCCTCCCCTCAGCAGCGTGGTTATAGTGCCTGGGCCCTTGGGCAAATTGCCACAAATCAAGCTTACGATGCCTTAAAAATAGCTTTAAACAAGGAAAATAATCAATGGGTAAAAAGTGAAATTAAAAATGCTTTAGAACAAAAAGCCCCTCCAGGAGCCGGTTTACTTTAGGCTTCTTGGCGGAGCTTTTTTTCAGCTTGTGAAATTTTATTTTTTACAGTTTTTATTTTAGAAAGATTTTGTTTAGCATTGGTTTGTTCTAATAGTTTTAAAAATGTTTTCCCCTGGCGCAGATAAAGGTCTACTTCCTCTTTTTTTGTTTTCATTTCCATTCCTCCTCGGTCATATTTTAACCATTAATTGCCAAAAGATACCTGATCCGGCAGAATTTCTAGCTTCACTCATATAAAGGTTTTTTTTAGCCAATACTAAATTAAACTTGTTTAATTCTATGAAGCGGGGGCTAAAAAATGCGTGTAAAATTAAAAATACTGATTATATGTACGCTAATTTGTCTACTTATATTACCTGGCTGCAGAAGAACACCGGCCCAAAAACCTGCTTCTTCGCCTTCTACAGTCATTGGGGTAAGTGTTACTTATGAAGATAAGGATTTTAAAGCAAGGTTAAAAAAAGCCTTTCAACAAAATGCCAAGGAAGATCAATTGAAAATTATTTGGCAGGAAAGTAAAGTTGAAAAACAGGAGCAGGATGTTAAAAAACTATTAGAACAAAAAATTAAAGTATTAGTGATTCAATTTGGCAATGAGGAAAAGGCAGAAGAAATTGTCCGTCTGGCTAAAGAAAGAAATATTGCTATCCTGGCTTTAGGATTTATGCCTATGGATTTACCCCTAGACGGTTTTATTGGTGTCGATGCCTATCGTACGGGGCAGCAGCAAGCAGTCTATCTGAACAAAGCATTAGCTGCCCAAAAGCCAGCAAAGGTATTAATTGTAGACAATACTGCTTCCAGTTGGGAAAATGAGTTAACTAGGGGAAATATTGAAGGTCTTCAGGCAGAAGGAGGCTTTCAAGCTATCCGGCAAAGCATTGATCCTGGGGAAAAGGTTGCTGAAAAATTACGCAACAATCAATCCTTAAGTGAGGTAAAAGGAATTATATTACATAATCCTTTGTGGACGAAAGACCTGATTGAATTACTGGAAGAATTAAATTTAGAAAAAAATATTGTAACAGTTGGCTTAGGAGCTAGTAAAGATAGTGCTCAGGCTATTTTGCAGGATACACATGAGGCGGAAATTGATATTGATCCCCAGCTCTTAGGCAGATACGCCTATGGAGCAGCTAGAGACTTGGCCAAAGAGGGTCAATGGCATTTTGAGAGAAGAATTACCAGCAGCAGTGGTACCTACGAAATACCGGTTCAGTATTTGCCTGCCAACATTATCACTAAGGATAATCTTTTTCTTTTAGAGAATAGATATAAAGGGTTAAAAGAAAATCCCAAAGACACAGGGGCAAATGCTGAAAACAGTCAAAACAGCAATTCAAAACAGCAAAATTCTGACAAACAAAATTCAGATGGAAATAAATCTAAATCTAAGGTCACAATTAAAACTAAAAATGGTAAAAACCTAGAGATAAATGTTGATGGAGAAGTGGAAAGAGTAGAAATACAAGACGGTTCCCAGCAGAAAGATCAGCAAGAAGAAGAAAAAGAGTAACTAAGTTAAAACTTAAGTTACTCTTTTTCTACTTTAAAATATTTAATAAGTCAGGGTGGTCAATAAAATTATCGTACAGTGTTTTTTCGCAAGGCATTTCAACTGGCTGTTCCAGGGTAGGAGCAGCCATAATTTTTAGACCTACAGAATTATGGTAATTAGGGTTTTTCACAAAATCTCCCCGGCCGCTAGCTGTCTCAACGTAATAATAGGCTGCGCCTTGTTTATTGGCAAAAGGTTCTGTAGTAGGTTTCAAGTTTTTTTCAACTATGCTTGCAGTTATAAGGGGTTGGTCAATGGGATTAACAATAATGTGGCCAAACCCCGGTGGAATAAAGACTTTATCGTTCTTCTTAGCTTCAATAGCCATTATTTCTTCAACTTCACCGCTCCGAGAATTTTTCTGCAGAATAAAGAGGGCTTCACCAGCCAAAACTTCATAATATTCCGGGTATGTCTCAGAACTATTGTGCTTGGGTGGGTTAAAGGAACCTACTGTTTTTATAAATTCGGCACCAATTTTCCCAGGATAAATTACAGTTAAATCATGGCGGAGCCCAAAACTATCAAATAATTCTCGGTGATCTTTTAGGACTACCCCCCGGTAAACAAAATACAATATTTTGTGATCAGAATCCTGCGTTTGATCCATAAAAACATGGCGTGCATCTTCTAAGTAATTTATTTCAGGCTCTGGATGAACTACCTGTTCGGAAAATGTAAGAAATCCACTAGCTTCGAGAACAAAATCTTTTTCTATTTGCATCCATGAACCTCCTTTTCACCAAAGCTTAACGCAGACTTGCCAAATCTTAAAGCTATGTTTAGCTAAGGAAGCCTTGTACAAATCAAATACAAAATATATCCAGCATTAATATATTAAGTATTGACAAGAATTATTCTTTTTAAGTTTAAAACTATTTTAATGGAAACGATTGCCTTAAGTCAAGATAGAATATACTTAATAGATTAGTTATACATAGATTAACCAATATTATCTAGTTAAAAATTAATAGCAGTAATTCAAGGATTCTTGCAATTATCTAGTTGACTATCTATGCTTTAGTTAGTTAAAATGTTAGTAGAAAAAAGGGATTTTGATCTAGGACAAAGGAGAGGAAGTTATGAAAAAAATTAAATATTTATTGGGGTCAGTATTGCTGCTTTCCCTGGTTATTTTTGGTGGCTGCGGTGCTCAAAAACAAGCAACCACTTCTGACAATAATAATGACAATGCTGCGGAAAAAACAGCTTTGCAGTTAGTTCAGGAAAAAGGGGAATTAGTTGCTGGCTTAGATGATACTTTTGCTCCCATGGGCTACCATGATGAAAAAACAAATGATCTAGTAGGTTTTGATATTGATATGGGTGCAGAACTTGCAAAACGTCTTGGCGTTAAAATGAAGTGGCAGCCTACAGATTGGAAGGGCGTAACAGGTTCCTTAAACGCTAAAAAATTTGATGTTATTATTTCCGGCATGAGCGTTACACCGGAACGTGAAAAAGTTATAGCTTTTTCTAAACCTTATCTTCATGCAGGCATAGGTATGGTTGTAAAAAAAAGCTGATAATTCAATTAAAAAGGCTGACGACTTAAAAAATAAAGTTGTTGCTACGCAAACCGGAAGCTCTGGAGCTGAAGCCTGCACCGAATTAGGTTTGAAAAATGTAAAATTATATGATCAGTACCCACAGGCATTCCAAGACTTAGCTATTGGCAGAGTAGATGTTATTGTTGTTGATGTGACAACAGCGGCACACTTTGTTAGCAAAAAACCTGACGATTTTAAGGTTCTAAAGAAACGTTTAGTGGAAGAACCCTACGCAATTGGTTTGCGCAAAGATGATAAAGATTTAAAAAAAGCTATTGATAATGCTTTAACTGAAATGCAAAAAGATGGGACTTTAACAAAAATATCTCAAAAATGGTTTGGTGACGATGTGACAACTAAGGCTGAATAAGCCTGGTGGGGTGTAGACAATGTTAGGCTTTATTGATGTGGATTTTTTAAAAATTATCGTTCCTATACTTTTAAAAGGAGCGGTAATGACTGTTGAACTAACTTTTTTAGCAGTATTTTTCGGTACAATTATAGGTTTAATCGTGGCTTTGGCTAAAATATCTCGCTTTAAAATCTTAGCAATTTTAGGAGGGATTTACACCTGGGTAATCAGGGGAATCCCTCTTCTTGTGCAGCTTTATGTGCTGTATTTTGGTTTAGCTCAAGCAAATATTTTGCAGATGAGTCCTTTTCAAGCGGCTGTAACCGGTTTAAGTATTTGCGGGGGGGCTTACATTGCTGAAATTATTCGGGCAGGTATTCAGTCCATTGATAAGGGTCAAATGGAGGCAGCAATGTCCTTAGGCATGTCCTATTCCCAGGCCATGCGTCGCATAATTTTACCTCAGGCCTATCGCAGAATTTTGCCTCCTTTAGGTAACGAGTTTATCGCCTTAATGAAAGACACATCTTTAGTGTCTATCGTAACAATGGTAGAATTGATGCGTAGCGGAACTTTATTAGATTCTACCTACATGCGTTCCATGGAAATTTACTTGGCTGTGGCAGTGATTTATTTGGTACTAACTACATTTTTCGTTTTTGTCATAGAATGTTTAGAGAAAAGACTGGCAATTGTTGATGGTGACTAGAAAGGGTGAATAAGATGCTGGTGGCGCAAAATATCTGTAAAAGGTTTGGCAATAATGAAGTGTTACGAGATGTAAGCCTAAAGGTAAAGCAAGGGGAAGTTGTTGTAATTATTGGTCCCAGCGGTTCCGGGAAAAGTACCTTTTTACGTTGCTTAAATTATTTGGAGACTATTGAGGAAGGCTTTATTACAATCAATGAGAAACCCTTAGGCAAGAGAAGACTGAGCAATGGAAGGCTAGTGGAAGATACTAAGAAAAATATTTACGAGATGCGCAGTCAGATCGGCATGGTTTTTCAGCATTTTAATCTCTTCCCCCATAAGACAGCCTTGGAGAATGTTATGGAAGGCCCAATAGTCGTGCACAAAGTTTCCTTAGAGGAGGCTCAAAAGAGGGGAATGAAACTTTTGTCCAAGGTAGGCCTAGCCGATAAGGCTAATGCTTATCCGTCTCAACTTTCCGGTGGTCAAAAACAGAGGGTGGCAATTGCCCGCTCCCTTGCCATGCAGCCTCAAATAATGCTCTTTGATGAACCAACCAGTGCCCTGGACCCGGAGTTGGTAGGAGAGGTTTTAGAAGTAATTAAAGAATTGGCCCGAGAAGGAATGACTATGATCATCGTTACTCATGAAATGAGTTTTGCCAGAGAAGTTGCCGATCGTATTCTGTTTATGGATCAGGGAAGGATTTTGGAAGAAGCTTCTCCCCAAGCGTTATTTACTAATCCAAAACATAGTCGGACTCAAGAATTTTTGCGTAAAGCGTTATAAAAGATATCATTTATAAATAACATAAAAAATAATAATATTAAAGCAATTTGTCTGCAAACTTTAGACTTGACGGCAAATTGCTTCTTTAGCATTAGGTAAATATTTTTTTAGAGGGAAAGAACAACTTGCGTGGAAATAAGTAATAGTAAGAAGGAGGTATAATTTTGTACTGGAACGAAAAAATTGAAACAATGACTCGAGATGAATTACAGGAACTACAGTTAGAACGTCTGCAGCAAACAGTGGAAAGATCATATTACAATGTGCCTCACTATCGGAAGGCTATGCAGGACATAGGCCTAGAACCTGGCGATATCAAAAGTTTAGATGATCTTTCGAAGCTACAGTTTACTTATAAAAGCGATTTGCGGGATAATTATCCCTACGGTATGTTTGCAGTGCCTTTAAGCGAGGTGGTGCGTATTCATTCCACTTCAGGGACTACCGGTAAGCCTACTGTTGTAGGGTACACTAGAAATGATATAAATACTTGGTCTGAATTGATGGCTCGTGCTCTAACCTGTGCCGGTGCTTCCAAAAATGATGTAATTCATAATGCTTATGGTTATGGATTATTTACTGGAGGCCTAGGATTTCATTATGGGGCAGAAAAAGTTGGTGCATCTGTAATCCCTATTTCCGGCGGTAATAGTAAAAGGCAAGTGATGATTATGCGCGACTATGGCAGTACTATATTAACTTGTACTCCTTCATACGCCGTCAACATTGCCGAAGTACTAGAGGAAATGGGTTTAACAGCAGCTGATTTGAAACTAAAAGCAGGAATTTTTGGTGCTGAACCCTGGTCCAACAATATGCGGAAGAATATTGAGGAAAAACTGGGCATTATTGCTTTAGATATATACGGTCTAAGTGAAATTATTGGCCCAGGTGTAGCCATAGAATGTCCTGAAAAAAATGGGCTCCATATTTTTGAAGATCACTTTATTCCTGAGATAATTGATCCGGAAACTGGAGATGTATTGCCTTATGGCAGTGTAGGGGAATTAGTTTTTACTTCACTGACTAAGGAAGCATTGCCAATGCTGCGCTACCGAACAAGGGATATAACATCCCTTACTTTAGAAAAGTGTCCCTGTGGTCGTACTCACGTTAAAATGCAGCGGGTCAGCGGTCGTACTGATGACATGTTGATTATTCGAGGAGTAAACGTTTTCCCATCTCAAATTGAAAGTGTTTTATTACAGGCGGGCTTAGTAGAACCTCATTATTTAATTATCGTAGACCGTGTTAAGAATCTGGACACCATTGAAGTACAAGTAGAAGTCTCACCTACATTGTTTTCTGATAAAATTCGTAAACTAGAAGAATTAGGACGTAAAATAGAAGCAGATATGGTAAGCATGCTAGGTATATCCATAAAAGTAAGGTTAGTTGAACCCAAGTCTATCGAACGCAGCGAAGGAAAAGCGAAAAGAGTGCTGGACAAAAGAAAGATTTAAATATAAAAGGAGGAAGCAGCGTGAAAATTAAACAAATATCTGTTTTTTTAGAAAACAAATCAGGAAGGCTGGCCTCTGTAACTAAAACATTAGCACAAAATAACATTAATATTCGGGCCCTTTCTATAGCAGATACATCGGATTTCGGAATTTTGCGCTTAATTGTAGATCAACCTGAATTCGCTTACCAAAAGCTTAAGGCTAACGGTTTCACGGTAAGTGAAACTGAGGTTATTGGAGTAGCAATGCCGGATGAGCCCGGAGGCTTAGCTAAAGTGCTGCAAGAACTCGAAGAATCAGAAATTAATATTGAATACCTTTATGCTTTTTTAAGTAAAAGCCATGAAAATGCTTTAGTAATTTTTAGAGTAGAAAATATTGATGAGGCTATTGTTAAATTAACTGATAAAGGTTTAAAAGTACTGCCTGGAGACCAAATTTATAAATTATAGCGAGTCAATTAATAGGTAAGAGGTGTAGACAATGTCGGAATATCAAGGAATTGTTGCTAGAAAAGCCTTAGAAAAAATCAAACCCTATGTGCCTGGGAAACCATTGGAAGAAGTTGAAAGGGAACTGGGAATTACCAATGCTATTAAAATGGCCTCTAACGAAAATCCCTTAGGACCGTCTCCAAAGGCAGTTGGGGCCACCCAAAAAAGTTTAGCTAAATTACATATTTACCCAGATGGTGCCTGCCATAATTTAACTCAAAAACTAGTAGAACATCTAAAAATAGGTGCTGAGCAAATTTTTATTGGCAACGGATCTGACTCTGCCATTAAGCTTTTAGGTGAGACTTTTATTAACCCTGGGGACAATGCCATTATGGCTACTCCCAGTTTTTCTGAATATGATTTTTCGGTGAAACTAATGGGTGGGGAAAGTAAAGAAATACCCTGTGTAGATTTTAAACACGATTTAGCTAGTATGCTTCAGGCAATAGATGAAAAAACAAAAATGGTTTTTATTTGTAATCCTAATAATCCTACAGGAACTATTATTACGCGACAGGAAATTGACGATTTTATGGCTAGGGTTCCGGAAAACATTTTAGTGGTATTTGATGAAGCTTATTATGAATACGTATCTGATCCCCAATTTGTTACGGGTTTAGAGTATATTAAAAAAGGCTATAAAAATGTCATAGTTTTAAGAACTTTTTCTAAAATCTATGGCTTAGCAGCCTTACGTGTAGGCTATGCTGTTGCTGATGCTAACCTTATTTCCTGGTTAAAAAGAGCCATGCTGCCTTTTGATGTAAACACACTGGCTCAGGTAGGGGCCACAGCTGCTTTAGATGATAAGGAACATGTGGAAAAAAGCAAAAATGTTAACGAAGCAGGAAAAAAATATTTGTACGAAAAATTTTCTGCTATGGGATTAACATATACTGAGACGGAAACTAATTTTATTTGGGTAAAGATTAATCAAGATTGCCGTAAAGTGTTCCAAGCAATGCTGCGAGAGGGAATAATTATTAGAACTGGGGATATTTTTGGTTTTAATGAGTATATACGGGTAACTATTGGAACCCCAGAACAAAACGAAAGGTTTATTAATACTTTAACAAAGGTAGTAGAAAATATTAAAAAATAGTAATAATTTCCTTATGCCCCTTATATAAATTATTAGTAACAAATTAAGGAAGAGGGGGCAACGGAAATTGTTTAGACTGCAGTTTAAAAAGAGTTTATGCTTACTTGTATTTGCCACAATTATGCTGGCCATTGTCGCTGGATGTAGTACTACGGATACTCTAAGTTCATTAAAAGCAAAATTTAGCGGCAACGAAGAGCCGACTTCTGCTAACCTGGAAGAAAGCACTGGAATAGCTGAGGACCAAATTGCTTCTGAGGAGGCCCAGACTGAAACTACTAAAGTGCTTCTCTATTTCAGCAACGCAGATGGAAAAGCTTTAGTAGCTGAAGAACGTACTATCCCTAAAGTCGATGGTTTAGCTAGAGAAACAATCAATCAGCTTATTCAGGGACCCGAAGCACAAAGCAAACTAAAAGCAACAATTCCGGCTGGTACTAAGCTGAAGGATATTAATATTCGCCCGGATGGAAAAGCTATTGTTGATTTTAGTCAAGATTTAGTTACTAATTATTCCGGCGATGGAACAGCCGAAACACTAACTGTTTATTCCATAGTAAACACCTTGACCCAATTTCCAACGGTGAAAGAAGTACAAATTTTAGTTGATGGCAAACAGGTGGAAACTATTGGTGGTCATGTTAAAGTTTCTTCTGCAATGACTAGAGATGATAAAATAATTGAATAAAATTTATAAAGCCTATAAACTAAAGCCCTGCTTAGCAGGGCTTTAGTTTTTTTGGAATTAAGAAAATAAGGCAGGAAATTCGACAGAAAAGTAGAACTAAATAATGATTGGTAGAAATAAAGCTTTGGCAGACATAAGGAAGGTGATGCAACTGAAAAAGTATAGTACAAGATGGTTTTTTGTTTTAACCGTACTCCTTTGTAACATCTTTTTTGGGACAGTACTGGTTAATGCGTATGCTGCCGGAGAAAATGTCAGGATTACTGTTAATGACAAAGAGATTCAAGCCGATGTACAGCCCTATATTGACAACCAAAATCGCACTATGGTTTCGATTCGTGTTATCAGCCAAGAACTAGGTTATAGCGTTGAGTGGAATAGCCAGGCTCAGGAAGTTACAGTCCGGGGCCAAGGAACTACAATTAAGTTGTGGGTTGGTAAGACTGAATCCTTGGTTAATGGGCGGCAGGTTACACTTGATACCACTGCTACGCTGAAAGACGGTAGAGTAATGGTGCCTTTACGCTTCATTATGGAAAGCTTAGGGGTAAGTGTAAATTACAACAACCAAACAAGAGTAGTAAGTATTGTCCAAAAAGACAAAGGACAGGAAAATGTAGAGGTTATCCCTGTTAGTGGAAAAGTAGCTCAAGTTTCCGGTTCCGTAGTTAATATTCGCAGCGGACCTGGGACAAATTATGCTGTTAAAACCAAGGTTTATAGCGGTCAAAAGCTAGATGTGCTGGGGCAAAATAAAAGCGGGGATTGGTATCAGGTAGCGGTTGCTAACAATAATGCAGGTTGGATTGCAGGCAGCTTAGTAACACTGCGTTCCGAAGGAGACACCTCATCAAGAACTCCGGAACCTGGAGAAAATTCTCAAACTGATACAGATACTTCAGATGAAGAACTAGTATCAATTGAGAATATTAGTGTGGATACTACCGGAAATGATGTTACATTTACCGTAACTGCCAGCGGCAAATTAAATTATTCTACATTCCGCTTAGATAATCCTCGCAGGCTGGTAGTAGATTTTCCAAACAGTGTTCTAAAACTCTCGGAACAGCTGGATACAATTAGTGTTAATCAGGGACTTGTAAAAAGCATTCGTGTGGGACAATATAGCGTGAGACAGTCTAGAATAACAGTAGATATAACTGGTGCTGCAGGGATTGCCTTAGCTAGCTCAGCAAACAATAGCAGTAAACTAACCTTTAAAGTCGAAAAACCTTCGTTAAAAGGAAAGACTATTGTTATTGACCCTGGACATGGCAGTATTCAATCTGGAGGATCATCTGACCCAGGTGCAAGAGGCCCCAGCGGACTTTTTGAAAGGGACGTTGTTTTGAATGTTTCCCTCAAAGTTAAGGAGCTATTGGAGGCTAAGGGAGCAAAAGTCATTATGACGAGAACGGGGAATACTTACCTAACTTTAAAGGGCAGAGCTGAGGTTGCTAATAAAAATAATGCTCAAATTTTTGTATGTATCCATTGCAATGCTAGTACAAGCCGGTCGGCTAACGGCACTGCAACTTACTATTATGCTCAAGGCAGTTTATCTACCCAACGAGAAATAAGACAAAGACTCGCCAGTACTGTACAAGAACAATTGGTAAAAGCTATTGGACGTAAGAATAGGGGCATTGTGGAAGCTAATTTTGCCGTTTTAAGATATACCAATGTACCGTCAATTTTAGTAGAAACAGCTTTTATTTCTAACTACGAAGAAGAAGCACTACTTGCCAAAAGCGATTTTCAGGATAAAATTGCAGTAGGTATTACAAATGGCATAGAAAAGTATTTCATGGAATAATTTTAGATAAATACTATTTCCTGCTGGTATTTATTTAAGAATTGATACATAATTTAGTATAGGTTCAATTTGTGCCTAAGAGTGGTGTTACCCTCTTAGGCCTTTTCATGGCAGTAAACACGGCTTAATCATACTCGGGGGTGGTAAAATATGATACCTATAGGCGTATTCGATTCAGGCGTAGGTGGACTAACGGTGGTTAGGCAAGTCTTTAAGAAACTACCGGACCAAAAAATAATCTACTACGGAGATACAGCTCGTGTCCCCTACGGAGGAAAACCTAAAGAAGAATTAATTTACTTAGCAGATATTATAACGAATTTTTTAATCTCTAAAGGGGCGAAAGTAATTGTAGATGCTTGTAACAGCACTTCTGCCGTGGCCTTAGAGCATTTACAAAACAAATATAATATTCCTGTACTGGGAGTTATTGAGCCAGGTGTTACGTCAGCATTAGAGGCTACAAAAAACGGCAAGATTGGCTTGATAGCAACAAAAGCTACTGTCCAAAGTGGTATGCATAGTAGAAAAATTAAAGAGTTAAGTCCTAATGTTAAAATATATGCTCAGTCATGTCCGGAATTTGTTCCTCTAATCGAGGAAGGTAAAATAACTGGAGCAGAAATAAAGATTGCTGCCCAAAAATATCTTTTGCCTCTAAAAAAGGCAGGTATTGATACATTGATCTTAGGGTGTACACATTATCCTTTTATTGCCCCCCTCTTGGCAGAAATATTAGGTGATGATGTAACTTTAGTAGATCCGGCTGTTGAAACAGTAAATCAACTTTGTGCTTACATGCCCCAGCGCAGTACTCAAGAGGTTAACAATCAATATGATTTTTACGTAAGTGGCGATGCAGAACAATTTGGCAAAATAGCTAATGAGCTTTTAGCTGGATATTCGGTTCAAAATGTGGAAAAGCTAGTTGTTGTGTGATAAACTAAACAATACTTAATAGCTTGGATATACTTGGGAGGTTCTTATATGGGAAGAAATGGTGGAAGGCATTTAGACGCATTAAGGCCGGTACAAATAATAAGGAATTACCTGCAATATGCTGAAGGTTCCTGTTTAATCTCAGTAGGAAATACTAAGGTAATCTGTACCGCTTCAATAGAAGATAAAGTGCCTCCTTTTTTGAAAGGTACTAACCAAGGGTGGATTACGGCAGAATATGCTATGCTTCCCCGTTCGACAAAGACTAGAACTTTCCGTGAAGTAACTAAAGGCAAAGCGTCAGGGAGAACCCAAGAAATACAACGCCTAGTTGGACGTTCTTTACGTTCTGTTGTAGATTTATCTGTCATTGGGGAAAGAACTATTTGGCTAGATTGCGATGTTCTTCAGGCAGATGGAGGTACAAGAACAGCGGCAGTTACTGGTGCTTTTATTGCTTTAGTTGATGCGTTGCAGGGAATGGTTCAAAAGAAGATAATTGCTGAACTACCAGTGGCAGATTTCTTAGCAGCAACCAGCGTTGGCAAAGTAAATGGTAAATTGGTTCTGGATTTGGAGTACGAGGAAGATTCGCAAGCGGAAGTAGATATGAATGTAGTTATGACTGCCCAGGGTAAAATAGTTGAAATTCAAGGAACTGCAGAAAAATCCCCTTTTGATCGAACGGAATTAAATAAACTATTGGATTTAGCTCAAAAGGGTATTTCTGAGCTTATTGCCTTACAGCGCAAAACATTGGCTCAGAATTTAGAAGGAGCGTACCATGCTTGAAATTGTTGTTGCCACACGTAATCAGGGAAAATTGAAGGAATTTAAGCAGCTGATCCAAGGTCTGCCTATAAAATTATACTCCTTAGATGATTTTACAGAAATTCCGGAGATAGCTGAAACGGGCAGTACTTTTCAGGAAAATGCTCTTTTAAAAGCAAGAATAGTATCCCAAACTACAGGACTAGTTACTTTAGCTGATGATTCAGGTTTAGAGGTTGATAAATTGCATGGTGAGCCGGGAATATATTCAGCACGCTATGCTGGGGAACCAACTAACGACCAAGCTAATAATGCTAAGCTTTTAAATAAATTACAGGGGATTCCTTTAGCAGAAAGAACAGCCCGATTTCGTGCGGTCATTGCAATTTATTTGCCGGAGGGGAAATATTATTTTGCTGAGGGAAGTTGTGCGGGATTAATTGGCCTGGAACCAAAAGGGAACTTTGGCTTCGGCTACGATCCTTTGTTTATTTTGCCGGACTTAAACAAAACCATGGCAGAACTAGCTTTGGAAGAAAAAAACGAGTTTAGCCATAGAGCTAAGGCTTTTCGACAGTCTGTCGCAATTCTAGAAAAAATTATTGATAAAACAGCAAAATAGCCTTGCATTTGTCTTAGGTAAGTGCTATAATTACCCTTGCGTTCGAGAGAGACAAGCATAACGCAACGACTTGTTAAAAAAATCCTTTTGACTTTTCGGCTAATGCATGTTATAATAAAGCTTGTCAGTTTCGATGGATCCAATGCGGGTGTAGCTCAATGGTAGAGCCCCAGCCTTCCAAGCTGGTCGTGTGGGTTCGATTCCCATCACCCGCTCCATTTATGCGTCTGTAGCTCAGCTGGATAGAGCAACGGACTTCTAATCCGTAGGTCACAGGTTCGAATCCTGTCAGGCGCGCCATTGGTATTTATGGTGGGTGTAGCTCAGTTGGCAGAGCACCAGATTGTGGCTCTGGGGGCCGTGGGTTCAAGTCCCATCATCCACCCCACAAAACCATGCATTGGGGCGTCGCCAAGCGGTAAGGCAGCGGATTTTGGATCCGCCATGCGTTGGTTCGAATCCAGCCGCCCCAGCCAGTAATAAGGTAATAATTTGCGAGCCATTAGCTCAGTTGGTAGAGCACCTGACTTTTAATCAGGGTGTCCCGCGTTCGAGTCGCGGATGGCTCACCATATTTAGATAAGTTTTGTTCTGTATTTGGCTATTACTCTTAAAAAATGCGTTAAAAAATGCGGGAGTGGCGGAATTGGCAGACGCGCTAGACTTAGGATCTAGTGGTTTTACCGTGGGGGTTCAAGTCCCTTCTCCCGCACCACTTTAAGGTTAATCACCAAATGAGACATTCTTGTTTCAGCTGTTTTAACCGTTATATAATAGCCTGCGCGGGGTATTTTAAACCGCATAATGCGGAAGTAGCTCAGTGGTAGAGCATCGCCTTGCCAAGGCGAGGGTCGCGAGTTCGAATCTCGTCTTCCGCTCCACTAGTTTAATAACTACTAGCAGCCTCGGTAGGGTTATCCCACCGAGGTCTTGCTGTTTCAAGGCACTTGTTTCAGCTGCTGGGCGCTGGAAAATCAGATTGCGCAAGAACCGTATACCCTATTCAGCAGGAAAAAATATATTGTTGCCGAAATAAATGTTATGATGGTTTTTATTGTTGGTTATAATAGGGTTACGCTTTAGAAATACAATACATATATTAAATAACAAGACAGGGGGAGCATAAATGAAGTCTGAGGTGGAAAAGATAGAGAAGAATCGGGTGGCACTACGGGTTGAGGTAGATGCCGGGGAATTTGAAAAAGCAGTTCAGCAAGCTCACAAAAAGTTAGGCAAGCAGGTCAATATACCTGGTTTTAGAAAAGGCAAAGTACCTCGAAAGGTTCTGGAAAGGTATATAGGGAAAGAAGCTTTATATAATGAGGCTTCAGATATAATACTGCCCAACGCATATTATAATGCTGTTGTCGAAAATGAACTTGAACCAATTGATCAACCTAACGTTGAATTAGTTCAAGCTGAGGAAGGCAAGCCATTTATTTTTAAAGCAACAGTTGAAGTTGTACCTGAAGTCAACTTAGGTGATTACACCAATATAACTGTGGAAAAGAAGGTTAAAGAAGTAACAGAAGCTGATGTAGATAAATACATGGCAAATTTGCAGCAAAGGCACGCTGAATTAGTAAATGTTGAGTCCGGGGAAGTTCAGCCAGGTGACATAGTACAGATTAATTTTGAAGGTTTCATGGATGGTAAGGCTTTTGAAGGAGGAAAGGCTGAAAACTACTCTTTGACCATTGGTTCTAATACCTTTATCCCAGGTTTTGAAGACCAAATCCTGGGCATGAAGCAAGGAGAGGAAAAAGATATTAATGTTACTTTCCCAGAGGATTACCATCAAAAAGAACTAGCAGGCAAACCTGCACTATTTAAAGTTAGAGTTAACGAGATTAAACGCAAGGAGTTAGCATTATTAGACGATGAATTTGCTAAAGATGTCAGTGAGTTTGACACCCTTGTGGAATTAAAAAACGATGCTAGGAATAAACTTAAAACAACTAACGAGACACAAGCCGAAAATAAGGCTAAGTCTGACTTAATTGAAAAAGTTATAGCCCAGGCTGAAGTTGAAATACCACAAGTAATGATTGACAGAAAAGTAAATGAGTATCTTGAAGACTTTAAATTTAGATTACAGCAGCAAGGCCTTAATTATGAACAATACTTAGAGTATGCCACCTTAACGGAAGATAAAATTAAAGAAGACTATCGTACTAGAGCAGAGCAAAGAGTGAAAACAGAGTTGGTTTTAGCAGCCATAGCCAAAAAAGAAGCTATTGTACCATCGGAAGAAGATGTGGATAAGGAAATTCAGGAAATGGCCAAAATATATAACCAAACCCCTGACATACTTAAAAAATACTTAGAGGCACAAGGCAATTTAGAGGCATTAAAGGATAGTGTAAAATTTGACAAAACAATTGAATGGCTGTATAGCAAAGCTAAAGTTGAGGCCGTTAGCGAAGAGCCAAAGGCCCAGTAATAAATGAGAGAGAGGTTAATGCTATGTCGGTTTTAATTCCTATGGTAGTTGAACAATCAAGTCGTGGGGAAAGGGCCTATGATATTTATTCCAGGCTTTTAAAAGACCGAATTATTTTTTTAGGCAGTGCTATTGACGATCATGTTGCTAACCTAGTTATTGCTCAAATGTTGTTCTTAGAAGGAGAAGACCCAGACAAGGACATTCATATTTATATTAACAGTCCAGGAGGCTCTATTACTGCAGGAATGGCAATTTTTGACACAATGCAGTACATTAAGCCTGATGTTTCTACTATTTGCGTAGGTTTAGCAGCCAGCATGGGAGCATTTCTACTGGCAGCAGGAAAGAAAGGCAAAAGATTTGCTTTGCCAAACAGCGAAATTATGATTCATCAACCCCTTGGAGGTACCCAAGGCCAGGCTGTAGATATTGAAATTCATGCTAAAAGAATTATGAGAATAAGACATGACCTCAATAAGATTCTAGCTGAGATAACCGGAAAAGAGCTGAAAATAATTGAAAGAGATACAGACAGGGATAATTTTATGTCGGCTCTTGAGGCTAAAGACTATGGACTTATTGATGAGGTGATTACCAAAAAGGTTCAAACTAAAAATTAAGAGGGGCGTGGTGAAGCTATGTATAAATATACTGACGATAAGGGGCAACTTAAGTGCTCCTTTTGCGGCAAGTTGCAGGATCAAGTAAAAAAGTTAGTCGCCGGCCCGGGAGTTTATATTTGTGATGAGTGCATTGAGCTTTGTAATGAAATCATCGAGGAAGAACTAAATGATGATTTAGGCTTTGAAGTAGGTGATATACCTAAACCGAAGGAAATTCGAGATATTCTTGATCAGTACGTTATCGGACAGGATGAAGCTAAAAAATCCTTATCTGTTGCGGTATACAACCATTATAAACGAATTAATTTGGGCATGAAAATTGATGATGTTGAGTTGCAGAAATCAAATATTGTAATGCTTGGCCCGACAGGCAGTGGGAAAACGCTCCTAGCTCAAACCTTAGCCAAAATACTTAATGTACCTTTTGCCATTGCTGATGCAACTTCTCTTACAGAAGCAGGCTATGTTGGCGAAGATGTAGAAAATATTCTTTTGAAGCTTATTCAGGCTGCCGATTATGATGTAGAACGTGCTGAAAAAGGAATTGTTTATATCGATGAAATCGACAAAGTAGCTAGAAAATCAGAAAATCCATCTATCACAAGGGATGTGTCTGGTGAAGGGGTACAACAGGCCTTGTTAAAAATTTTAGAAGGCACTGTAGCTAGCGTACCTCCTCAAGGAGGTAGAAAGCACCCCCATCAAGAATTTATTCAACTAGATACTACAAATATTCTATTTATCTGCGGTGGTGCCTTTGATGGTATTGATAAAATAATCCAAAATAGAGTAGGACAAAAAGCTATTGGCTTTGGTGCAGACATTAAAGGTAAGAAGGACAAGACTATAGGAACAATTCTGAAAGAAATTTTGCCTGCTGATTTATTAAAATATGGTTTAATACCGGAATTTGTAGGTCGATTACCTATAATAGTTACTTTAGATGCACTAGACGAAAATGCTTTGAAACAAATACTTGTTCAGCCTAAAAACGCTTTAGTTAAACAGTATCAAAAACTATTTGATTTGGACGGAGTTAATTTAGAATTTAAGGAAGAAGCTTTAGATGCTGTTGCCCAGGAAGCAATTAAGCGGGATACAGGGGCGAGAGGTTTAAGAGCAATTTTAGAAAGTGTTATGCTTGATGTGATGTACGATATACCATCGAGAAGCGATGTTACAAAGTGCGTAATAACTAAAGATGTAATTTCCGGCAAGGAAAAACCTCTTTTAGTTTCTGTGGACCCTAAAAAGAAAAAAGAAGAATCAGCATAAAACAGCAGATTGTCTGCTGTTTTTTTAGTTTAACAACTGGATAAAAAAGACCCCCTTGGTAATACTAGAAAATAGAGAAGGAATATGGTAAATGCAAGGAAGGGTTGATTTTAGAATGAATAATTTTGCCTCTAGTCTAAATGGGTTGCTAATTTTTATTCAGGTGTTTTTTGCGGTTATTATTGGTTTGTATTTTTGGAATTTGTTGCGCAGTCAGCAAGGTAATAGGTTTGCAGTTCAAAAAGAGTCGAAACGTGAACTGGAGAAATTGGCTAAACTGCGCAAAATATCCTTGTCCCAACCTTTGGCTGAAAAAACTAGACCCAGTACATTTGCAGAAGTTATTGGTCAAGAAGAAGGTATTAAAGCATTGAAGGCTGCTTTATGTGGCCCTAATCCACAGCATGTTATTGTTTATGGGCCTCCAGGCGTGGGAAAAACAGCAGCAGCCAGACTTGTTTTAGAAGAAGCAAAAAAATCAAGCATCTCACCCTTTAAAGAAGATGCTAAATTTGTAGAAGTCGATGGCACTACATCTAGATTTGATGAAAGAGGAATTGCTGATCCTTTAATCGGTTCTGTCCACGATCCAATTTACCAGGGGGCAGGAGCCATGGGAATGGCCGGTATACCCCAGCCTAAACCGGGAGCTGTTACTAAAGCTCATGGAGGCATGCTGTTTATTGATGAAATTGGAGAATTACATCCTATCCAAATTAACAAGCTCTTAAAGGTATTAGAAGATCGGAAAGTATTTTTAGAAAGTGCATATTATAACTCAGAGGATGCTAATATACCTGCACATATCCATGATATGTTTCAAAATGGACTGCCTGCCGACTTTCGTTTAGTAGGTGCAACAACCAGGCTGCCTCATGAACTACCGCCAGCTATTCGTTCCCGCTGTTTAGAAGTATTTTTTAGAGCTTTGACTCCTGAAGAAATAGGAATTATTGGACGTAACGCTGTTCAAAAAATTGGTTACACAATCACGGATAAAGCAATTAATGTTTTAGAAAAATATGCTACTAACGGTAGAGAAGCTGTGAATATTATTCAAATAGCAGCTGGTTTGGCTTTAGGCAATGATAAGAAAGAAATTGATGCTGCAGACATTGAATGGGTAGTCAATAGTGGACAATATTCCCCTCGCCCAGAAAAGAAAATACCAGCTGTCCCTCAAGTAGGAGTTGTCAATGGTTTAGCAATTGTTGGCCCCAACTTAGGTACTTTATTAGAATTGGAAGTTTGTGTTTTACCAGTTCCGAAAGGAAAAGGTAAGGTAACTGTAACAGGGGTAGTAGAAGAAGAAGAAATGGGAGGCAGCGACGGCAAGAAAATTAGGCGGAAAAGCATGGCTAAAGGCTCTGTAGAAAATGTATTAACATGTCTGCGTAGAAATACAGATTTAGATCCCAGAGATTACGATATTCATGTTAATTTTCCGGGAGGAATACCAGTTGACGGTCCTTCAGCAGGCGTTACCATAGCCACAGCTATTTATTCAGCAATTAAAAATATTCCTGTGGATAATAAAGTGGCTATGACTGGGGAAGTATCTATTTATGGCAATATTAAACCCATTGGTGGTGTAGTTGCTAAAGTGGAGGCTGCTCAGCAGGCGGGGGCCAAAAAAGTATATATACCTATGGAAAATTACCAGGAAATTTTTAAAGAAATGGAGAACATTGAAGTTATACCTGTAGAAAAACTTTCCCAACTGCTAAAATATGTTTTAGATGTTGATTTAAGTGACAAAAACTTTGAACTACCAAAATTAAAAACCGAAATATTAGCTGCCAGATCTGTAGCTAACAGTCATTCTTCTAGCGTAGGCCGTTAATTAGGCTAAATAATGAAATTTTATCGATATAAAGCAGCATTTAGCTGGATTTTTGTCTTTTTTGCTAATTTTATCCTGTCTTTAAGCGGGTTGCATCAAAAGTAATTTAGCTATAGAATAAAACAACAACATGACAAAATGGCCTCAAAGAAGCCGTACTTAACATGACGGCTTCTATTGGTATATAATATTAAGTTGAAGTAAAAAATAATGAGAAATTTAAGGCAATTAGACTGGAGGTGAGAGAATGGCAGAACAAATAAAGAAGGAAATACCACTGTTGCCTTTAAGAGGTGTTTCCGTCTTCCCTTATATGGTTATCCATTTAGATGTAGGGCGAGAACGTTCAATTAATGCAATAGATGCTGCAATGGCTGCTGATCAGCAAGTTTTTTTAACAATGCAAAAAGATGCTCAAACTGATGAACCAAATAAAGATGAAATATATGAATTCGGTACAATAGCCGAAATAAAGCAGCTTTTAAAACTTCCCGGAGGTACTATTCGGGTTCTTGTAGAGGGGTTAACTAGAGCTAAAATTGCTTCATTTCTCTCTGAGGAGCCATATCATAAAGTAGAAGTGGAGACATACGAGGACTCAACTGAAAAAAGCTTGGAAACAGAAGCATTAATGCGTACTTTAATTGACTTGTTTGAACAGTATGTGAAAACAAGCAAAAAAATTCCACCTGAAGCAGTCGCTACTGTAGTAACTTTAGAAGAGCCAGGGCGTTTAGCCGATGTTGTTATTGCACATCTATCTTTGAAACTAACTGAGAAGCAGCGAGCCTTAGAAACAATTAACGTCCAGAAACGTTTAGAGCTTATTTGCGAAGTTTTAACAAACGAAATGGAAATATTAGAACTGGAGCGTAAAATAAATGCTAGAGTTCGCAAACAAATGGAAAAAACTCAAAAGGAATACTATTTGCGGGAACAATTAAAAGCAATTCAGAAAGAATTAGGTGAAAAAGACGAGCGTGTGGCAGAGGGAGAAGAGCTGCGACAAAAACTTGAAAAAGCTAAACTGCCTAAAGAAGTTAAAGAAAAAGCTTTGAAAGAAATAGAACGTTTGGAAAAAATGCCACCAATGGTTGCAGAAGCTACTGTTGTTCGGAATTACTTAGACTGGATCCTTGGTTTGCCTTGGAATAAACAGACAAAAGATAGATTAGACATTAAAATGGCAGAACAAATACTGCAAGAAGACCATTATGGACTAAAAGAAGTTAAAGATCGTATTTTAGAATACCTGTCCGTACGCCAACTATCTCAGCAAATGAAAGGCCCAATCCTTTGTTTTGTAGGTCCTCCTGGCGTAGGAAAAACATCCTTAGCTAAATCAGTGTCTCGAGCATTGGAAAGAAAATTTGTGCGCATGTCTTTAGGAGGCATGCGGGACGAAGCCGAAATTCGAGGACATAGAAGGACTTATGTTGGAGCTATGCCTGGGAGAATTATTCAAAGCCTAAAGCAGGCAGGTACTAAAAACCCAGTGATTCTCTTGGACGAAATTGATAAGTTAGGCTCAGACTTTCGGGGTGATCCATCTTCTGCACTCCTAGAAGTTTTAGACCCTGAACAAAACAATACCTTTAGCGACCATTATGTTGAAGTTCCTTTTGATTTATCCAAGATAATGTTTATTACTACAGCTAATGTCCACTATAATATCCCCAGACCTTTGTTGGACAGGATGGAAGTTATCCAAATTCCTGGATATACCGAAGAAGAAAAACTACAAATTGCTTTGCGCCATTTAGTACCAAAACAAGTGAAAGAACATGGCTTAAAAGCAGATCAATTAGTTGTTTCGGAAAATGCTATTCGGAGAATTATTCGGGAGTATACTAGGGAAGCTGGAGTTAGAAATTTAGAAAGACAAGTTGCTTCTTTATGCCGTAAAGTTGCTAGGGAAATTGTTGAAGGAAAAATTTTTAATGGAAAAATAAGTGCCCAAAATATTGAACATTACTTGGGAATTCCCCGTTTCCGCTATGGTTTAGCAGGGGAGAAAAATGAGATTGGGGTCGTTACTGGTTTAGCTGTAACGGAAGTTGGCGGCGACGTTTTAAGTGTAGAAGCTACATTGTTAAAGGGCAAAGGTAATTTAACCTTAACTGGACAGCTGGGAGATGTAATGAAGGAATCTGCCTATGCTGGTTTAAGTTATATTCGTTCTAAGACAAGTGATTTAGGAGTTGCTGAGGACTTTTATGAGAAATATGATATTCATATTCATGTGCCTGAGGGAGCAATACCAAAGGATGGTCCTTCCGCTGGAATTACTATGGCTACTGCATTAACATCAGCTCTTTCTAGCCGCCCAGTGAGGAAAGATGTGGCTATGACTGGAGAGATTACACTGCGGGGCAGAGTACTCCCTGTAGGTGGTATTAAGGAAAAAGTCTTGGCAGCTCATCGTGCGGGCATTAAAACAGTTATACTGCCCAAGGAAAATGAGAAGAGTTTAGAAAATATTCCCGCCAATGTTAAAAGAAAATTGGAATTTGTCTTAGTAGATCATTTAGATCAAGTTTTGCCAAGAGCGCTGGAAGATGAAAAAGAAGTATGAAAATAAAGACAGCAGAGTATTTTTCTACGGCAGTTAAACAAGACCAGTATCCATCTGGGGATATGTTAGAGATAGCCATAGTAGGAAGGTCCAATGTGGGTAAATCTTCCTTAATTAATAAGATAGTCAATCGCAAAGGACTAGCTCGCATTAGTCAACAGCCGGGAAAGACCCAGACCATTAATTTTTATTTAATTAACAATGCTTTTTATTTAGTGGACTTGCCGGGTTATGGTTTTGCTCGTGTATCTCAGCAAGTGAAGAAAACTTGGGGGAAGATGATTGAAGAGTATTTACACAAAAGAGCTAATTTAGTTAGCGTTATTCAACTAATTGACTTTCGTCATCCACCTACCAAGGACGATTTACAAATGTACCATTGGTTGAAAGAAGTGCAGTCCCAAGTAATTATTGCTTGCACCAAAGCAGATAAAATCAGCAAGGGCCAATGGCAAAAGCACTTAAAGGAAATTAAAACAGGGCTTCAAGCTGATCCTGAAGATATTTTTATACCTTGCTCTGCACTGACAGGCACAGGAATTGAAGAATTGCGCCATATTTTTGGGCAGCTGCTTAGTATTAAAAGCCAGCGATAACGCTGGCTTTTTGCTTTTGTGCGCCCAGCATGGGCGCTTGCTCGTCGGTGAAAGTCCGATACGGGGGTTGATAGTGCCAACCGTTAGCCTAAGACAAGGGTGTCCATCGCG
>JAVLUO010000009.1 GCA_031628995.1 Bacillota bacterium LX-D
CCGAAGTAAATAGTAAACTATTCACTTCGGTCCGTTCGACTTGCATGTGTTAGGCACGCCGCCAGCGTTCGTCCTGAGCCAGGATCAAACTCTCCATGAAGTTTATGGTGCGGGGACACACCTCTATCCAAGTTCTATTCTTGTTCAAGGTATGTCCCCGATTCTTTCGTTTGATTGGCTCGAATGTTCTCGCTTGACGAGTTGTTTCCATTCGATTCATTTCTTGCTTTTTGTCTTTAATGAATCGGGCATGTTTTTCCACTGTTCAGTTCTCAAAGACCTGTTCTCTCTTTGTTGTTGCTTTTCTTTCGTTGCCGCCCTCAGGCGACAAGAATTATCTTATCATGTTTATTAGCTTTTGTCAAACACTTTTTATTACTGTCGGCTCAAGGCCGCAGCTGTTTGACGTTTAAATATTATACTATAGTATATATATATTTGTCAATAGTTATACAAAAACATAGAATAATTGCTGATAATGTCTTCTGCACAAAAATATAAAGAACTCCGATGTAGAGTTCCTTATTAAAGGTAAAGACTTAATAATTGTTATTTCTCTTTTTCTTTATCATCGATTTTCTCTATTAGAATAGCACAATCTGGGCAAACAAGTTGACATGTTTTGCAGGCTATACAGTCTTTGCCGTGACCGGGCTCAACTGTAGGTGTTCCTAAATAACTTAAACGATCAGCCCAGCCAATAGTATGGACAGGGCATTTCTGAATGCAAAGACCGCAGCCTTTACACAGGTCAGGGAAATTATGAAAAATACCCTTGCCGTTCTTGGTAGTAACTGCTTTATATTCTTCTTGGGGCATGACTCCTACCCTCCTATAATTTATCTTGTACTAATTCAAAGCCCCTCTCTAAGGCCTTGAAATTCATTTCCCGTAGTTCCGGATATTGCTCAAATTTATAACCTAATTTCTTTTCAATAGCAGCCTTTGCTTTATCAAGATCAACTACTCTAGTAGCAGCTATAACTGCACCCATAATAACGATATTAAATACACGGGGATGCAGCTCTTGTTTAGCTATTTTTAAGGCTGGAATAGGCAAAACTTTAGCAGCATTTTGGGGAAGGTCATTTTCGATATTTCTAATATTATCATCATAGACAAATACTGTCTGTGGCCCTACATACCTGGTTGTTCTCCGCACGGCCCGGTCGCTAAGAGCAATAACAATGTCTGCTGTTTTAAATTTAGGCGAACCTATGGCTGTGTCAGAAATCTGTACATAAGCCACAGATACACCGCCTCTTTGTTCTACACCAAAGTTGGGAATGTATAATGCTTCATACCCATCATCATAAGCAGCCTCTGTAATGATAGCGGCCACAGACTGGACACCTTGTCCACCTTCCCCAGCCAAAGCAATTTTAACGTACTTGCTCATTACGCTTCCTCCTTTTTCCCAGGAGTTTTTAGTTCTCCAACCTTAAAATACTTGGTCATTTCATCTTCTACAAACTTCCAAGTTTCTTCCGCATTAGTCCGCCAATTGGTTGGGCAAAGGGATAAAGCTTCCACAAAAGAAAAACCATTACCATTAACCTGATTCTCCAAAGCATTTTTAATAAATTTTTTTAATTGCCGTAGATTGGCTACAGTCCCCCTAGCTATATAGGCTCCTTCTTGGGTAATAGCACTGACCATTTCCGGTCCTAAAGTTGGATACCCTGTTGCTTCTATCTCCCGACCATAGGGAGAAGTTTCCGTTTTTTGGTTAGGCAGAGTCGTCGGTGCCATTTGACCGCCAGTCATGGCGTAAATAGTATTATTGACAAGAATAACAGTAATTTTTTCATTTCTTGCTGCCGCATTAACTAAATGTTGGGAACCAATAGCATAGCCTCCTCCATCACCCATGTAGGCAATGCCAATAAGGTTGGAATTAGCTCTTTTTATGCCTGTAATTACAGGTGTAGTCCGGCCATGGTGAGTTTGTACTGAATCTACATTAAAAAAATCCCACGCTAAAAGGGAACAGCCAATATCGCAGCCAAAAACAGTTCTTTCCTGAATTTCTAATTCTTCAATAGCTTCGCCTAATACTTTTAAAACTAGAGGATGACCACAACCTGGACAAAACTTATGGGGCTTTGTTTCCTTGCGCCATACCTTAGGCATTTTTGGTTCTATAATTGTCTCCATTGCCAAACCTCCTTAATTTACGGCTCTAGACAAGTTTTTTAACTTCTTCAACAACTTCTTCAACAACTTCTTCAACTGTAATTCCTTCCCCAGGTCTAAAGTAATTGGTCATTGGCGTAGTTACCCCATAAGTAGATTGTTTAATTATTTTTTCTAATTGACCAACAGCAGACTCTACAACTAATACTTTTTTAGCCTTTTGTACAGTTTGTTTCAGCTGCTCCGCAGGAAACGGTCTTAAAGTAATGGGACGGAAATGACCTGCTTTAATTCCTTGGGCTCTTAAAGCTTCAACTGCTCCCCGGACTGCTCTAGAAACTACACCGTGGGCTAAAATCAATACTTCACAATCTTCAGTCTCAAACTCTTGATATTCTACAAGTTCCGGTGCTATTTGTTCAAATTCTTTAGCCATAGCCGTGACTACTTCGTAGAGTTCTTCTTCCAGGTTATATGTATTGCGGTAGTGAGCCGGATCCCGATCTAAGGCTGGCATGCCCGCTTTCCCCACAAATGGTTCAGGTTCAATCATTTTAATTCCCCTAACCTCAGGATCATAGATAGTTACAGATTCACGCATCTTTGCTTGATATCCATCTCCCAAAACAAAGGTTGGAAAACGGTATTTCCAAGCAGTATTAAAAGCTTTAATAGTATAATCAAAAAGGTCCTGCTGTCCCGAAGTAGAATAGACAATACGAAATCCTTCCCCGTTACCACCGAAACAAGTTAAAGTAACTTCTTGTTGAGAATAAATAACTGTAGCCGTCGATGGCCCTCCCCGCTGGCAAACTACTAGCACTGTTGGAATACGCATCATTTCAGCCATAGTCATGGATTCCTGCATCAAAATATTCCCCGGTCCCGCCGTAGCTGTAAAAGCTTTTTTCCCAGCCATGACACCACCGACACAAGTAAATCCGGCTGAGATTTCATCTTCCGTTTGTAAAAAATTTTTATCATATTTAGGTGCAAGTCTTATCCAATAATGCATGATTTCATTTTGGGGCGTAATGGGATAACCGTACATAATATCTGCCCCTGCCGCTAAAGCCGCCCAGGCAACAACCTCGTTGCCGGTCATAAAGGCTCTTTTTTCCCCTTCAATAGGTTTTGTAACCATTAAATACACCTCCTGGAATCATAAAATTTACCAAAAAGTTTGTGCCATATAACGTTTTAGGTAACGAACTGGATTACCCATCTGGTCATAAGCTCCCAACTGCTCCCGCAGCCTTTCGTCTGCTGATGTAGCAATTACAGGTAAATTTAGTTTTTTTGCAGCTGCATTTACCTTTTTAGCTCCTTCCTGAATAAGCTGAACAGTAGTTTCATCTCCTAAATGGGTGTTATTTATTAATCCGTCTACTGGTTCTAAACCTTTAACGAATTGAATAATATCATCAACAGTCTCTGTCATTGGTCGCGTAGTATTAAGTACGGCAATAATTTTTAAGAAGGGATTTTGTTTAAAACCAACGAGCAAATTTAAAACTCTGGCACCATCTACCCCATAGCCTAAATCCAAAACAATATCTCCCGACCGTTTTAAGACCCAAATCATCTCCGGCTTGATAACTGAACCTGCTTCACCAAGGCCGAGGGTCTCTTTTGTGTCCCAGGCTATAACTGTGATACCTAGCTCCTCAAGCTGCTTTTTAATAGGCCTTAAAGTATAAAAAGGTTCCACTAAATCTAAATCTACCAGAGTAACCTGCCGTTTTTTGTGCACTAATTCTACTGCTCTATTCACAGCATTTTCGCTTTTGCCGCTGGCGTATTCACCTATATATGCTTCAATGATAGGATTTTGCTTTGCAGCATCTATTGCTCTCACCTCGGAATTATTATTTGCAAAAATAGCACTTTTATGAGGCAAAGGCAGTTATTTTCAAAAAGTGTAAAGAAAAAGCAAATGCCGCTTTAGATGTTAGCATCTAAAGCGGCATTCTTATTCTAGAGATTAGTTTACATCAATCCAGATAGGATTAGAGATGGACATTTTGCCGTTAGCATCGGAGCTGCATCAAGAAAACTTCCAATAGGGTAACCCTAGACATTTGGTGTTCCTACAGAAATAGCTACGGCAATTTTTTCGTTAAACATGATGATATCATCGTTATGTAGAGCTTCCCCGTTATTAATAAAAGTTCCACCGGGGAGGTTAACCCCGGCCTCTTTCAATTCACCTACATGAAGCTTGTTAAAATTATTTTACGTTAAAAAAAAGAGGCTCTTAGCCTCCTAACAAAAAATTCACTATAATAAGTAAAATTAAACCCGGTATGCCTAAAAAGCCGGAAACTAGTACAGTCAATACATTAATGGGAATAACGATTCCAATATAATTTCCTAAAAAATTATATCCCCATAAAAGTAAAATGCCGAAAAGGGAGTTTATGCCTATTTTAAATGCCAGTTTAATTGGCTTAACTAATATTTTACTGATTAGATAAACTAAAAATATAAGAAATAATACAGCAAATGTCAGCTGCAATACATTATCCAACTTTTCACCCCCTCCTATTTAATAAATTTGATACAGGCTATTATTTTATGACTTTAATTAAGTTTAATTTCAGTATGTAATAATCCTTCTTTTTTTGCTAATTTTAGTAAATGCATATATCTTCTCTCTGCTGCTTCCATCTCATAGATAGCAAAGTCCACTAAGTCTTGATCAAGAACTTGATCAAAAAAATTTCGCGCCATTGCACATTCTTTTTGTGCTTTTTCCAGTGCCTTCAGTAATGGATTACTTGGTTCTTCTTTAGATACTTCCTCTAGTCTACTTATGCCTTCTTTTAGGGATTTTACTAAATGTACAACACGAGTTAATTCCATATACAATCCCCCTAAAATAATTTTCTACATTAATTATACACAATTAATTGGAAAAAATTCTAAATATTAGTGGATGATTAGGGGGTTTTTGGACGAAAAAAGGAATAAAAAAATCATGGCCAAAAGGCAATCTTTCAAGCACTTTGACCATGATTCTACAATACTACTTTTTTATCGTCATACTTTTTTTATTTACGATAAGTTTATTTCACTAGTACAGATACTATGATCATCAAAAAACTCGTATCAAAAACAAAATCTAAATTGCAATATTCTACTATTCCTCTTGATTTAGTAATGTATATGTATTATAATCATTCTATAAATGATAATAATTCTCAATTACATATTATTTACTTATCATATTATTTACTCTCTGGGGTCAGAGAGTAAAAAAATAGTTCATTATTGAGAATGATTATCAATATTATTTGAAAGGGGTTAATAAAATTGTTTTCAAGTCTGTTACTATCATTTAGAGAAGGTTTAGAGGCAGCATTAGTTGTAGCAATCATTCTTGCGTATTTACATCAATCAGGTAAAAAGGCTTCTGTTAAATTCGTCTATTACGGTGTCCTTATCGGTGTTGCCGTAAGTCTTTTCGGTGGCTTCATCGGTTTTAGAGAAGCACAGGAACTCGGTGAGAAGTCCGAGGAATTATTTGAGGGTATTATGATGTTGGTCGCTTCAGGTCTAATCATATACTTCATAGTATGGATGGGAAATCAGTCAAACAATATTTCAGCCGATATTAAGAATAAAGTAAAAAGCAGTTCCAATGCTGTCGGCCTTTTAGTTTTGAGTTTCCTTTCTGTCTTCAGGGAGGGAGTGGAACTTTGCATATTCACCTTTACAAAAATCAGCGAAAAGGCTCCGAATGTGGCATTAGGAAGTGGTATCGGCATTGTCTTGGCTATCATTTTAACTTATATTATTTTCAAAACAAGTATAAAGTTCAATCTCAAGTTAATATTTAAAGGACTTGGCTTAATCCTTATTTATCTGGGTGCAGATATGTTTGCTGAAGGTATCCTAAAGTTTATACCAATGGAGGAAGAACCCTTCGAGGCTATACTCATGGCACTGTTTGTAATCCCTTCACTGTATTTCTTTATGAAAAGTGATATTCAAAAGTTACTCAAAAGAGCATAAACCGCAGTATAGCCTGCTGGTAGAATATAAATAGAGTATAATACTTATAGGTTAGTTAGCAATGTAATGCTGATTAACCTATATTTTTTACATAATTGAAGGAGAAAGCGGATGGATATTATTAAGTCATTATTTTACTTTATAATTGCAGGTTTATTTGAAATCGGCGGTGGATACCTAATTTGAGTATGGCTGCGTGAAGGGAAGAGTATCTGGTATGGTTTAAGGGAATGAATATTAGATATAAAGACATATTCATTCCCTTATTTTTAAACTTTGCTTAAATTAGGCTGTGATGCGAAATAATTAGCAAGCCTCCTTTTCTTCCACACTACTTTTCTGGAATAAAGGTTGCACAGTCGGTTTCCTGCGTATTTGCAGCGTTTCTTGGCTGAACTTCAATCTTTTCGGCACTGCAATGATCACCAGGCATATAGTAGTGGCAGGAATTTACAACACACTTAATGCCAGCATTCGCATGATCCATTTTCTTTACGGACATAATATCATTCCTCCAAATTCATAATTGTTTTCTTTTTTAGTATCTACATGAACTCGACTTTTATACCTATGTCCGTATATTCGTTTATTTAACTATCCTTGAGATTGCCGTAGTATTCTTAAATAATGTTTGGCTTCACGGAGAACATGGTCACCGAGGAGAGGATATGCAATTGCTTTTATTTTGCATTCAATTAAGCTCTTTGTTCCCTTAGATTTAAAATCTCTTAATCCCTTTGTAGCTTTTAGGCTATCATTAGTAACAAGAACTCATTATATTACCATAATACGTCCATGCTACATAAAAAGTGACTTATGCAACCTCAAAAAAATACAAAAAAAGAAGACCCCTCTTCCGGCCTTCCTTTGGTCCCTATTAATATTCATTTTATACTTTCTTACACGGTCCATGTCCAGGCATAATATATTTGACTGGAAGGTTTAAAATTGTCTCTACCAACACTTTATGAACGTCAGGAGAGGGAACTTGTTCCAGTGGAATTTTCTGAACTTCATCCTTTAAATTTGAGGATATAATAGGTTGTTCCAACTTTCCCCTTTGAATAAAAATGTCACTGCTAAATAGCAAGCCCTGTTTTGTTTCAAATGCCATCAGTCCCTCCCACAAGTGCATTTCCGATGGGTAAGAGACAAATTTGAATTTATACTCACCTGCTTCTAAAATCTCTCCAGGATTCTTCACAATGATGTCTTTCGTTATTCCAAATCCCATCAACTGCCTTGCAGTTACCTGTGAGCAAATTGGTTTTACCTGCGGATAGTAATTCATCAAAAAGCTCAATCCACCACATTCATCGGATTCAAAATGCGATACGAAAACATACTCCAATGGCTTACTGCCTAATATTCCTTTAATTTGGGGAAGAATTGCAGCCGTCTGATCATTACTCCCAGTATGTATTAAAATTGGCTTTTCACCGATGAGTAGGTACTGATTGAAAGTTAAATCAATAAATTCAAGATAACTGTTAAAAAGATAAATCATATCACTAATTTTTATTGCTTCCAAAGCCTCTATCCTCCTCTGTATATTAATCACACTTTGGCATCCGTACTTAAAGCGTGCATAGTACCTGCAGGAACGGTAAAAACTTATCCAACTCCCAACTCTACCTCTCGGTTTTCCAAAACGCCAAAGCCACTTCCACTAATGCAGTAGAATATTTCATAGCTCTTATCGTGTTTATGAAGCGGAACCTTTCTTGATGCATCAATATGATATACATTAGTTATATTGCACCCTTGATTGCTTCAATATCCATAAATTATCTCTCCCTTGCATTACTGAACATAGATATATTTTCCGTTTTAGAAGAAAATTATAACTTTTAAAACATCGTTATTGTCCCCGACAAAAAAAGTTCTTCAACGCCACACTCCTCAAAAAAGGGAAGAGGTGGAATATTTCTTTCTTCTATCCCCTCTATCCCTTTATTCTATTGGCTTTAAAGCCCTTTTCTATTCTATTTTTCTATTCCCTTTTCGCCTGTTTACGGTAAAGAATTAGCGGAATTGGGGAGCGTATTACACAAAAACATAGTTGCAGTTTTAAGAGGAATGGGTGAAGCAATAATTCTTATTATTCGCTTATGCAACCATAATATTACTACAATGTTTTTTAGCTCTATATAAAGCCCTATCTGCAGTTCTAATGAATTCTTTAATGGATGATCTATCAGATGAAATGGTACTTTCAAAAAATTAGCAGCCGAAGTTACAAATATACTAAAAAATTAAATCAATTGAATTATAATACTCTTTAAAAGTAAAACTAATACTGTTGAAAGGTTGAGATATGTATGTCTTTAGGTGCAATATCGATTATTATTCCTATACTTGTAATACTGCTTGCAGCATTGACAAAAAGGATTATTCCGTCCCTCACCATAGGAATTCTGGTCGGCGGGATATTGACCAAGGTCACTAAATTCCACTTTAATTCATAGTTTATTGGCAAGTCAAAATCATTCTTTTTATTTTTTATCTTAACACTTGAACAACTTTTCATATATGTATTGACATATACAACTTTGCAACATATAATAAAAGCACAATATATGAACACTTACTCATACGTTCAATCTTTACATATGAAATGAGGTGATTTAATGGCTGAATATAGAGATGATTTTGATAGGTGTGACTGTGATGTAATACATGAAGATACAGTAAATATGGTTAAGGAGAAAATGCCTTTAGAAGAAAACCTTTATGATCTCGCAGAGTTATTTAAAGTCTTTGGCGATACTACCAGGATTAAATTACTTTGGGCTTTAGATGAAGCAGAAATGTGTGTTTGTGATTTAGCA
Source organism: Bacillota bacterium LX-D (assembly GCA_031628995.1). Classification (NCBI taxonomy): domain Bacteria; kingdom Bacillati; phylum Bacillota; species Bacillota bacterium LX-D. The sequence continues at coordinate 8,985 of JAVLUO010000009.1, forward strand.
GTTCTTCTGAACATGACTCAATCTGCAATATCCCATCAGTTACGGGTATTAAAGCAGGCAAGGCTGGTTAAATACAGAAAGGATGGCAAGATTGTATTTTATTCGTTAGATGATGAACACATAAAACAAATTTTCGACCAAGGTTTAACCCATATAAATGAATTAAAATATTGAAAGAAGGTGTTTTAGTGAGTGCAGTGGCTGCAAAGGAACTAATATTAGATGGGCTTGATTGTGCAAATTGTGCCGCAAAAATAGAATCAAAGGTAAATGAAATTGATGGTGTAAATCAGGCTTCTATGAACTTTATAAATAAAACACTTACAATTGAAATAGGCAACAAGGATAGATTTGATGAAATTTTAAATGAGACTAAAAAAATTGTGAACAGGTTAGAGCCTAAAGTAAACATCAAAGAGAAAACCATATCAAAGTCATCAAAAAAAGTCCTGGTGCTTATGGGATTAGATTGTGCAAATTGTGCAGCTAAAATAGAAAGAGAAGTTCAAAACTTAAGTGGCGTAAAGACAGCTTCAGTTGATTTTGTTTCAAAGAAACTTTCAATCGAAACCTACAGCAAAAATGATTTAGAAGATATAATAAATGAAACCAAAAAGATTGTAAAAAGGATAGAACCTGATGTTAAGGTAATTGAAGCAGAAGAAAAAAAGCATCTTGCATCTGGTACTAACAAAATCTCAAAAAAGACATTCACATTATCTGATTTGGATTGTGCAAACTGTGCTGCAAAGATGGAAAAAGGGGTAAGTGCAATAAAAGGTGTAAAGACAGCTACAGTTAATTTTGCAACAAAGAAACTTGAAATTGAAATTGACGATGGATATTGGGAAAAAGTAATTGATGAAGCTACAAAGATAGTTAAAAAAATAGAGCCTGATGTAAGTATTATTGAAGATGCTAAAGAAAAGAGCAAGTCCTTAAAGGGTAAAGAAGAAGTTGAAGAATCCAATAAAAGTGAACTTTTAAGACTGGGTATAGGTGCAGCACTATTTGGGATTGCAACTATATTTAATTTTTCATTCTGGGTAGAATTTGCAATATACTTTGTAAGTTATATTTTAGTTGGTGGGGAAGTTGTATTAAGGGCTATCAAAAATATTACAAGAGGGCAGGTTTTTGATGAAAACTTCTTAATGACTATAGCAACAATAGGTGCATTTGCAGTAAAAGAGTTCCCAGAGGGCGTTGCAGTTATGCTTTTCTACCAAGTAGGTGAATTCTTCCAAGGTATGGCTGTAAACCGTTCAAGAAAGTCAATTTCAGCTTTGATGGATATAAGACCTGACTTTGCAACTTTGCTTGTTGGGAATGAAGAAAAAAGGGTTGACCCTGATGATGTAGAGATTGGAGATAGAATTATTGTAAAGCCAGGTGAAAAGATTCCTCTTGATGGAAAGATACTTGAAGGGAAATCTATGGTAAACACATCTGCATTAACTGGGGAATCAGTACCAAGGGAAGTTGAAGTTGAAGATGATGTGCTGGCAGGCTTCATCAATACAAATGGTGTTTTAACAATTGAAGTTACAAAGGAATTTGGAGAATCAACAGTAGCTAAAATATTGGATTTAGTACAGAATGCTACAAGCAAAAAAGCACCAACTGAAAACTTTATAACTAAATTTGCAAGGTATTATACACCCATTGTAGTTTTTATAGCCCTTGCACTTGCAGTAATCCCCCCACTTATAATTCCTGGGGCTACATTTTCAAACTGGATATATAGATCACTTGTATTTTTAGTTGTATCTTGTCCTTGTGCATTAGTTATTTCAATACCACTTGGCTTCTTTGGTGGAATTGGTGGTGCATCAAAGAATGGTATTTTAGTTAAGGGAAGTAACTATTTAGAAGCTTTAAATAGTGTTGATACAGTTGTATTTGATAAAACAGGAACTCTTACCAAGGGTGTATTTAAAGTTACAAAGTTAAGTCCTAAAGAGGAGATTAGTTCTGATGAATTACTAAAATACGCAGCATTTGCAGAAAGCTATTCAAATCATCCTATTGCAACTTCTATCTTAAATGAATATAACAAGGAAGTTAATAAGGATGAAATTAGTGATTATGAAGAAATATCAGGCCACGGTATTAGGGTCAAAGTTGATGGCAAAGAGATTCTCGCAGGTAACATTAAACTTATGGTTAAAGAGAACATAGATTATGATAAAGTTGATGAAGTGGGAACAGTAGTCCATGTTGCTATAGATAAGAAATATGCAGGTTATATAGTTATTTCAGATGAAGTAAAAGAGGATTCAAAGGATGCGATTTTAGGTCTCAAGGGAATAGGGATTAAAAAGACCGTTATGCTTACAGGTGATAACAAACAGGTTGGAGAAAAGGTAGCAAAAGAATTAGGATTAGATGAAATATATGCAGAACTTCTGCCAAACCAGAAGGTTGAAAAATTAGAGATGTTAGATAAGCAAAAATCTCCAAAAGGTAAACTCGTATTTGTAGGTGACGGTATAAATGATGCTCCTGTACTTGCAAGAGCAGATATTGGTATTGCAATGGGTGGTCTTGGTTCTGATGCTGCAATTGAAGCTGCTGACGTGGTTATTATGACAGATGAACCTTCAAAGATAGTAAGTGCAATTAAGATTGCTAAAAGGACAAGAAAAATCGTATGGCAAAACATAATATTTGCTTTAGTAGTTAAAGCTATTGTTCTTCTTCTTGGTGCAGGAGGTATTGCAACGATGTGGGAAGCGGTATTTGCAGATGTAGGAGTATCAGTAATTGCGGTACTAAATGCAATGAGGGTCATGAAGGTCGATAACTTATAAATCTGGTGTGCAGTCCCTTTGGGCTGCATACTTTTATATAAGGGGGTTTGGTATATGCAGCTTACAAATTATATATCTCTTATACTGCTTATATTGTTTCTTGTGTCATACTTTTTAAAACTTGCCATGCTATATAAAAATTATAAGATAAAGGCAAATGTTTTAGGAAGGCGGGAAAAGATACCGAGGTATTCGGGAAGGAATATATTGAATATAAGCAGAGAATGTAAAGAGTTTATCGCTTTATTATCCGAGGATAGGCAGAAAAAATAGCCACGAAACCAATCCATGGCTATCCTCGTTACTTGCTAGACGCTCAGGTTGCTCTCCAGCAGTTGCCTTATCCTCCTAGCAGGTAATGAATATATTACCCAAAAGCTGGAAAACTAATACAAATTAGATTCAAAATATTTAAACGGAAAAATCAAATACACAAAATAATTGATATGCCTCCCAAAAAAACTCGTATCAAAAATAAAATAAAGTTGTTTCACAAAGCTCCTTGTAAGCCGCTTAAAATCAATGTTTGTTATTATCTGTTATTTATCCTCTATTTTCCCATCCAGCCCTTTTTCCTTGCTTCTTGAATCATTTTGACTAAAAAATTGAGGCAAAAAACAAAATAAAGTTGTGTCGTCGGGGCAGGGTTAAGGGGGAAAGGATTAGAGAGAGATGGTCTCTTTTTTTCTCTCCTCTTTTTCTTTCTCTTAAACCCTCAAAACCTTGATTTATAAGCATTACACCTTTATTCCTTACTCCTTCTTTCCTTATCCCTAGAACAAAAAAATCATGCCCAGAAGGCAGTCTCTCATACCCTCTGACCATGATTCTGTGATACAACTTTATTTTTTGTGACATAAGTTTATTTTCTGTGACACGGGTTTTTTTGGGGAATACAATTGACACTCCCTTAATCTAATTCACGCCTGCCTTCGAAAGCTCTAGCTAAGGTCATTTCATCTGCATATTCCAGTTCACCGCCTACGGGTAAACCATGAGCGATACGTGTAACCTTAACCCCTAAAGGTTTAAGAAGCCTTCCCAGGTACATAGCTGTAGCTTCACCTTCAATATTAGGGTTAGTCGCCAAGACTACCTCAGTTATGGCCGAGTTTTCCAGACGCTGCAAAAGTTCTTTGACGCTTAGGTTTTCAGGACCTATTCCTTCCATAGGAGAAATTGCCCCGTGCAAAACATGATATTGGCCTTTATACTCTCTAGTTTTTTCTAACGCCAATACGTCTTTAGGTTCTTCTACTACACAAAGAACTGATTTATCTCTATGATCGTCATTACAAATTCGACAAGGGTCAATATCAGTTAAATTGCAACAAATAGAACATTGTTTTATTTTGTTTTTGGACTCTAGAAGTGCATCTGCCAGCTCTTTTACTTCTCCTGCCTCCATATGTAAAATATGAAATGCCAGCCTTTGGGCTGTTTTAGGCCCAATCCCAGGCAGCTTGCTAAGCTGAGCAATTAAATTGGACACAGGTTGAGCATAATAAAGCATTTAAGTCAACTCCTAAAAAAGGCCTGGCATTTTTAAACCACCAGTAATTTTCTGCATTTCTCCTGCCACCATTTCTTGTGATTTTCTCAGGGCTTCATTAACAGCTGCTATCACAAGATCTTCTAACATTTCAACATCTTCAGGGTCTACTGCTTCCGGTTTAATGGTCAATTTAGTTATTTCTTGTTTACCGTTAGCAGTTACTTGAACCATGCCGCCTCCGCTAGTTGCTTCCACAAGTTTGTTGCCAAGTTCCTCTTGCAGTTTAGCCATGTCGGCTTGCATTTTTTGCGCTTGTTTCATCATTTTGTTCATATTACCAAAACCCATTCTAAATTCCTCCTAACTTATTCTAATTCTACAATGTCTCCGCCAAAAATTTCACAGGCCTTAAGATACAATTCGTCTTCCTTAGGGTCATTCTTCTGCTCGGCAGATTGATTAGTTTTTAGCTGAAATTCAAGAGCTATTTTGCATCCTAAAACTTGTTCTATAACCTGTTCCATTACCTTTTTATTCTCTGGTTGTTCACTTCTTTCCTTATGGAATTTATGTTCTTCTCTATACTGTAAAACTAGCTTACCAGCTCTAATTTCTATGGGTTTCCCTTCAATAAAGAAAGCGTAAGCTACAATTTTAACTTTACGCAAAGCATCTAATATTTCCTGCCATTTAGCTGTAACTTTTTCCAAACTAAGATTGGAGGTTGAGTCTTGAGCTATGCTTTCTTTTGTTTCTTCTGCCCCAGGTACTTCTGGCAATGGGAATGTAGGTGAAATTGCCTTGGCCTTTGGAGCAACTGTTTTTGCTGAAGTACTTGTTGACGCTGCCTTTTTTTTAGGAACTAAAACTTCATCCTTATTTTCTTCCGGCAGTACCTCTATAGCTTTTAATAAACTGATTTCCAGCAGTATTTGACCTTGGGTGCTCCATTTAATTTCATTTTCAGCAGCTGCCAGTACCTTAATCATAGCCAGTAATTTGTCTTTGCCAAAACTACTGCTTTGCTTTTTAAGCCTGGGTAAAGTTTCATTGGCAACAATAATTAAATCCTCGACACCTTGTCCCAATTGCAATAATAACAGGTTTCTTAAATGTAAAAGTAAATCAGCTATTAGTTGACGTACTTCTTTGCCGGTTTTTAATGCCTCATAAAGCATAGTCAAACATTTGGCAGTATGACCGGCAGCCATAGCATCAACTAATTCAAGCAAATATTCATCGCTGACTAAACCAGCAATTTGGGCAACCTGCTCTGTAATGATTTTGGCTGTTCCCATAGACATGCACTGATCCAGCAAGCTTACGGCATCCCGCATTCCTCCGGAAGCAGTTTTGGCAATTAAAAATAGTGCCGATTCATCAGCCTCTACCTGGTGAAATTCAGTAATTTCTTTTAACCGTTTAGCAATTTGTTCCAAGGGTATTCTGTGAAAATCAAAACGCTGGCATCTCGAAAGAATAGTTAATGGTATTTTATGAGGCTCTGTTGTAGCTAATATAAATACTACATGAGCCGGAGGTTCTTCCAAGGTTTTAAGTAAAGCGTTAAATGCTTCCATGGTTAACATATGTACTTCATCAATGATATATACTTTATAACGGCTTTCTACTGGGCTTAGTTTGATATTTTCCCGCAAATCACGAATTTCGTCTATCCCTCGGTTGGAGGCAGCATCTATTTCTAAAATATCTAATGCCTGTCCCTGGTTAATTCTCTGACAACTGGCACACTGGTTGCAAGGCTCCCCATTTTGATTATCCAAACAATTAATTGCTTTTGCTAAAATTTTAGCCATACTGGTTTTGCCCGTACCCCTTGGCCCGCAAAACAAATAGGCATGACTAATCCGTTGTAACTCTAAAGCATGCTGCAATGTTTGCACCACGTGTTCTTGTCCTACAACCTGTTTAAAATCCATCGGTCGCCATTGGCGGTACAGCGCTATATAACTCATTTTTTAATGCACCTCAAAAAAAGACTTTTAAAATTATTCTCCACAAATGTAGTATTTCCTTTCGAAATTACGTAAAACAAAAAGGCACCTTTGCGGAGCCTCCTTAAAACGTATTTTACTTATTTTATTTAATTAAAGCCGTGCACCCACCTTTGAATTGCGTTTCCGAGCGTTACCAATGCAGTTAACTCCAATCAGGCAATCCTACGGCACACGAAAATGGTCACTTACCGCTGCTTCCTTCCGGACCTGACGGGGTTCATGAGTTCCCGTTGCGCAGGACCCAATCCTCATTGCCACTTACATTAGCCAGACCCCACAAATCACAACCCTGCAGTGGGAGTTCAATCCCGCTATAGCGGATTGCGGGTTTAGGGCACCGCTACCTCCCCATCTAGCACGGCAAACTTATAAAAATGGCGGAGAGAGAGGGATTCGAACCCTCGAGACGAGTTAAAGCCCGTCTACTCGCTTTCCAGGCGAGCGCCTTCGACCAACTCAGCCATCTCTCCGCGTTGTTCTACTTATAAGATAATAGCAGATATTTTACCTTAAAGCTAGTAGTATATTTTCCTAACTAGTCTTAAAGTTTGTTTCCGACAATATAGAATTATATCTTATCTTTTAGCCCTTGTCAACCTTAGGATAAAATTAACAATATTTAATTAAAAAACAAAGGCAAGGAGTTTTATCCCTGCCTTTGGAAAAAATTATTACTCTACATTAGCTAAGCGTTTATAATTTTCGTATCTTTCTTTAGCTTCTTTTTCAGCTTTAGCAAACAACTCTTCAGCCGCTTCTGGGAATGCTTTGGCTAGAGAAGTATATCTTACCTCTCCATTTAGGAAGTCTCTAAAGCTGCCTGTAGGCTCTTTAGAGTCAAGGGTAAATGGATTTTTCCCTTCAGCTGCTAAAGCCGGGTTGTATCTATATAGATGCCAATAGCCGTGTTCTACAGCTTTCTTACCTTGGGCCTGAGTACGTCCCATACCTTCCTTAATACCATGGTTGATGCAGGGCGCATAAGCAATAATTAGGGATGGTCCTTCATAGCTTTCAGCTTCTATGAATGCTTTCATCAGTTGATTTTTATCAGCACCCATGCTGACTTGAGCTACGTAAACATAGCCATAGGTTGCAGCAATCATGCCTAAATCCTTTTTCTTTTGTTTTTTACCAGAAGCTGCGAATTTAGCAACTGCCCCAGTTGGCGTAGCCTTCGAGGACTGTCCTCCGGTGTTGGAATAAACTTCTGTATCAAAGACAAGGATGTTAACGTTTTCACCGGAAGCAAGGACATGATCTAAGCCGCCGTAACCTATATCATAAGCCCAACCATCGCCGCCAAAAATCCATAGGGATTTTTTAATTAAGAAATCTTTTTTCTCAGCAATTTGGGCAACAATCTCTTGTGCTTTAGCATCAGTTAAATTATCAGCAGCTAACAAAGGCAGCAATTTAGCTGTAGCCTGTTTGCTTGCTTCTGCATCATCTTTTCCTGCCAGCCAAGCCTCACAAGCTTCTCTATACTCAGCAGGTACATCTAAAGTAAGGAGCTCAGTCATTAAATCTATCAACTTATTCCGCATCTGTTTAACTGCCAGGGCCATACCGAAGCCGTATTCAGCATTGTCCTCAAAAAGGGAATTAGCCCATGAGGGTCCTTTGCCTTCAGCATTTTTACAGTATGGGATAGAAGGTGCGGAAGCTCCCCAGATGGAAGAACAACCGGTGGCATTGGCAACCATCATCCTATCGCCAAAAAGCTGAGTAAGTACTTTGACATAAGGGGTTTCGCCACAGCCAGCGCAAGCTCCGGAAAATTCCATCAAAGGCTGGACAAATTGGCTTCCTTTAATTGTATTGGCAGCCATCACGCCGTTTTTCTCTTGAACAGTGGCAGCAAAATTCCAGTTTGGAACTTGCTGTTCCGTTTGTGTTTCCAGCGGTTCCATAACTAAAGCTTTTTCTTTAGCAGGACAGATATCAGCACAGTTGCCACAACCGGTACAATCCAAAACGCTAACCTGAATTCTATATTTTAGGTTTTCCAGTCCTTTACCTTTAGCGTCTAAAGTTGCAAAGGTTGCAGGTGCATTCTTTATCTCTTCTTCATTAGCTAAAACTGGTCTAATTGCAGCGTGAGGACAGACGAAAGAACATTGATTGCACTGAATGCAATTATCTATTTGCCATTCAGGAACATTAACAGCAATACCCCTCTTTTCATAAGCTGAAGTTCCTGTTGGGAAAGTTCCATCTTCAGCTCCGACAAAAGTACTAACGGGTAAATCGTCCCCTTCTTGCTTATTTATAGGGATTAAAATATTTTTAACAAAGTCAGGAACATCAGATGCGGCAGCAGCCTCAGCTTCAGCAGTCAGTTGCCCCCAAGCCTCTGGAATATCTACTTTCACTAAAGCTTCAATGCCTTTATCTACAGCAGCGTAGTTCATTTGAATTACTTTATCGCCTTTTTTGCCGTAAGATTTAACAATAGCTTCTTTTAAATATTTGACTGCATCGTCTAGAGGAATAACATTAGTCAGCTTAAAGAAAGCCGCCTGCATAATCATATTAATTCTATTGCCTAAACCAATTTCTTGGGCAATATCTGTAGCATCAATAATGTAAAAATTAATTTGGTGTTGAGCAAGATATTTTTTCAAGGAATTAGGTAGTTTTTCGTCTAATTCCTCTTTCTTCCATTTACAGTTTAAAACAAAGGTGCCTTCATCTTTTAATCCTTTTACCAAATCATATTGATGAACATAAGCTTGGTTATGGCAAGCTACAAAATCTGGTGTATTAATTAAATATGTAGAAGTAATTGGAGATTTGCCAAATCTTAAGTGGGAAATAGTTACGCCCCCTGATTTTTTAGAATCGTAGGCGAAATAGCCTTGAGCATATAAATCTGTATTATCTCCAATAATTTTAATGGCGCTTTTATTGGCCCCAACTGTTCCATCTGAGCCTAAGCCCCAGAATTTGCAGGAGATAGTACCCTCAGGGATGGTTTTAATTGTTTCATTAATAGGTAAGGAAGTATGAGTTACATCATCAATAATACCAATGGTAAAGCCATTCTTTGGTTCAGCAGCTTTTAAATTATCAAATACTGCTTTAATTTGAGATGGAGTCGTATCCTTGGAGCCAAGTCCGTATCTGCCGCCTACGACTAAAGGAGGGTTAGCAGTACCATAGAAAATTGTCCGAATATCTTCAAATAGTGGTTCGCCTAAAGCACCTGGTTCTTTTGTTCTATCTAAAACAGCAACTTTGGTAACTGTACTAGGTAGTACGTCGAAGAAGTACTTAGGAGAAAAAGGTCTATATAAATGTACTTTGATTAAGCCTACTTTTTCACCTTTTCCTACGAGGTAATTTACGGTTTCTTCAATAGTTTCCGTAACAGAGCCCATAGCCACAATAACATGCTCAGCATCAGGAGCTCCTACATAGTTAAAAGGTTTATATTCCCTGCCAGTAATCTTGCTAATTTTCTGCATATACTCTGCTACCTGATCAGGTACATTTTCGTAATATGTATTACATGCTTCTCTGGCTTGGAAGAAAATGTCTGGATTTTGGGCTGTCCCTCTAGTAACAGGATGCTCAGGGTTTAAAGCTCTATTTCTAAAGGAGTTAACTGCGTCCCAGTCTAAGAGTTTAGCCAAGTCCTCATAATCGATAACTTCAATTTTTTGCACTTCATGGGAGGTCCTAAAACCATCAAAGAAATGGAGAAATGGGACCCTAGATTTAATAGCTGTTAAATGAGCTACACCAGCTAAATCCATAACTTCCTGTACTGATCCGGAAGCTAACAGTGCAAAGCCTGTTTGTCTAGTAGCCATTACGTCAGAATGGTCGCCAAAAATAGATAAAGCGTGGCTGGCTAAAGCCCTGGCAGTAACATGAAATACTCCAGGAAGCAGCTCGCCGGCGATTTTATACATATTAGGAATCATCAACAACAGCCCTTGAGAAGCAGTGAAAGTTGTTGTTAAAGCACCTGCTGCCAAGGAGCCATGTACTGCCCCTGCAGCTCCCGCTTCAGATTGCATTTCCACTACTTGAACTTTTTGACCAAAAAGGTTCTTTTGCTCATGAGCTGCCCACTCGTCCACATTCTCTGCCATGGGGGATGATGGAGTTATAGGATAAATTGCTGCTACATCCGTAAAAGCATAAGCCACATGGGCTGCAGCCGTATTCCCATCCATGGTTTTCATTTTTTTTGGCATTACTTACACTCCTTCTCCAAAATATCTATACAATTTGCCTCTTAATCTTTTTTGCTATTTTTTTAGGTTAAAAAAAGTATATTAGGCAAAAAGCTATTAAAAATTATTATATGGAACTTTAATTAATTTGACAATACTATGCCCATGCTGTTGGAACAGTTATACAGCATACAAAAAACGTTATTTAGACAATGTATTGCCAATTACAAGTCCTAACCAGACAGCTAGCAAACCAATAAGTAAACTTCCCCCTATATTTAATAGAGCTGTTTTGAATTCTCCATGTCGCAGTATATTAAGTGTTTCTAAACTAAAAGTTGAAAAAGTAGTCAGGGCCCCAATTAAACCAACGGAAATAAAGATCCTTAAGTTAGGGCTAATTAATGCTTTTTCAACTCCCAGAGCTTGAACCAAACCAATAATCAAACAGCCTAGCATATTAACAGTAAAGGTTCCCCAGGGAAAAATGGAATTACCTCGGGAATCAATCAGGTTAGAAAGATAGTATCTGCTTACGGCACCTATACTTCCTCCTAAAGCAACATATAAATAAACTAAACTTTTCACAAAAATCACTCCCAGGCGCTATGTTAATTAGTTCTCGCAAATCATGGGAATATCTTTTTCATCCCATTTTACCTTCTTGATTTGTCCTTCTGGCGTAATAATTTCTACTTCAACTACGGTATTAAAGAAAAAGACTGTGCCGGCTCAATATTTGGGTCTTGTTTTAAGTATTACTGTCATAGCTCCACTCCATCATTTTTTAAGTATTTTTAAATTACTGTCTTGATAATCGATAATTAAGCTGTCACCATCTCCAATATCGCCTTTAATTAACGCCCGGCCCAGCATAGTTTCCAACTGCTTTTGCAAAAATCTTTTTAAAGGCCTAGCTCCATAGGTAGGATCATAACCTCCCTGGGCAATAAATTCTTTGGCGCCATCTGTTAATTGCAAACTGATTTTTCGATCCTGAAGTCTTTTTTGCAAATCAGCAATTAGTAAATCGATTATTTTAGATATTTCTGCGGCTGTTAAAGGCTTAAAAATAATTATATCGTCTATTCTATTTAGGAACTCAGGGCGAAAAGACATACGCAGTTCTGATAATACCTTTTCAGTAATTTGTGCTGTAATTTTTCCATTTTCCTGAATACCTTCTAAGAGTTGGCTAGCGCCTAGATTAGAAGTCATAATGATAATCGTATTTTTAAAATCAACTGTTCTTCCTTGAGAATCCGTAATCCTCCCATCATCTAAGATCTGCAATAAAATATTTAACACATCCCGGTGGGCTTTTTCAATTTCATCTAATAATACTACTGAGTAAGGCTTCCGGCGCACGGCTTCTGTCAGCTGCCCTCCTTCTTCATGTCCAATATAACCGGGAGGGGCTCCAATCATTCTAGAAACAGAGTGTTTTTCCATATACTCGCTCATATCAATCCGAATCATATTTTCCGGTGAATCAAAAAGGGTGCTGGCCAGGGTTTTGGCTAGCTCTGTTTTACCCACTCCTGTAGGCCCAAGGAAGATAAAAGAACCAATGGGACGATGAGGATCTTTAATACCGGCTCTGGCCCGAATAATAGAATCGGTTACCAATTGGACTGCCTCATCCTGCCCAATAACCTGCTGATGTAAAATAGCATCTAGACGCAGCAATTTATCTTTCTCTCCCTCAACTAATTTGGCTAGGGGAATGCCTGTCCAGCGGGAAATAATGCGGGCAATTTCTTCTTCCGTTACTTCCTCCCGCAAAAGTCCTGTTTGGCCTTTGCTTTGGGCTAACTTTTGCTCTACCTCTTTTAATTTGCGCTCAGCAGCCGGCAGCTTACCATACTTTAACTCTGCCGCTTTATTTAAATCATATTCCCGTTCCGCTTTGTCAATAGATTGATGCAGCTGTTCTATTTCCTCTCGTATTTTCTGCACATTCTGCAATGCTTGTTTTTCATTTTCCCATTGTGCCTTCATGCTGGAAAGTTTTTCTCGCAATTCTGTCAGTTCTTTTTGGAGATTTGCCAAATGTTCCTGGCTGCTCCAATCTTTTTCCTTTTTCAGGGCAGCTTCTTCAATTTCTAGCTGCATTACCCGGCGAGCCACTTCATCTAGTTCCGCAGGCATGGAATCAATTTCCGTTCTAATTAGAGCGCAGGCTTCATCTACTAAATCGATGGCTTTATCAGGCAAAAAGCGGTCGGAAATATAGCGGTTAGATAATACAGCTGCATTTACCAGAGCATTGTCATGTATTTTAACTCCGTGGAATATTTCAAAGCGCTCTTTTAGTCCACGGAGAATAGAAATGGTATCTTCCACTGTAGGTTCTTCCACTAATACCGGCTGGAATCTTCGCTCTAAAGCCGAATCTTTCTCAATATACTTTCTATATTCGTCTAAAGTGGTGGCTCCAATACAATGAAGCTCTCCTCGTGCTAACATAGGCTTCAGCATATTCCCTGCATCTATTGCCCCTTCCGACTTTCCGGCACCTACGATTGTATGCAGTTCATCGATAAAAAGCAGTATTTGGCCTTGACTACTTTTAACTTCTTGCAGTACAGCCTTTAACCGCTCTTCAAATTCCCCACGAAATTTAGCTCCCGCCAATAAAGCACCCATATCCAAGGAAAAAATTATTTTGTCTCTGAGGCCTTCAGGCACGTCGCCACGAACAATTCGGTGGGCTAAACCTTCTACAATGGCAGTTTTCCCTACTCCGGGTTCTCCGATTAGAACAGGGTTGTTTTTAGTTTTCCGGGATAAAATGCGAATAGCATGCCTGATTTCACTATCCCTGCCAATGACAGGATCCAGTTTATTGCTCTTAGCTGCTTTAACTAAATCATGTCCGTATTTACTTAAAGCTTCATAGGTTGATTCGGGATTTTGGCTAACTACTCTCTGACTGCCTCTAATTTCCGTTAAAGCTTTCAGTACGGCCTCCCTGGTTAAACCGAAACGAGCAAATACATCCCCTAATTTTGATTGGCGTCCTTCCCCTAACATAGCTAAGACAAGATGCTCAACAGAAATATATTCATCCTTCATCTGCTGAGCTTCCTGTTCTGCTTTAACTAAAACCGTATTCAGACTGCCGCTGACATATATTTTCCCCGCTTCTCTACCCGGGCCGGAAACTTTAGGTTTACCATCAGCAATTTTTTCTACTTCCTTATGAAAAGCTTGGACGGGAATATTCATTTTAACTAAAATTCTCGAGAAAAGGCCATCGGTTTGCTCTAATAAGGCTAGTGTTAAGTGTTCCAGATCTACTTCCGGATTACCTAAGTTTAGTGCTTTGCTTTCAGCTAACTGCAGCGCTTCTAAAGATTTTTGAGTGAACCGGTTTAGATCCATATTTTTTTTCCTCCTTTATGGTCAATCAAGGTCAGATTTTAGTTTTATTATAGGACTTTTACTTGTTTAGCTCAACTAATTATTATAATTTTTATCCATAATTTACCTTGTAATACATGCAAATATTTGTCATATTAGTATTAATAAAGGATAGCATAATAGAAAATGGGGACAGATTTTTCATAAAAGAGGTCCAATAATGAGCTTCAATATTTCTTTAACAGCTATACTAAATGAATTATTTATTATTAATATTTTCTTAGCTATTTTACTTGTATTTTTTGAACGTCGAAACCCACGCAATACTTTAACTTGGCTAATGGTACTGCTTTTTATTCCCATTGCCGGTTTTATCCTATATCTTTTCTTAGGGCAAGATTTGCGGAAAAGAAAGTTATTTAATTTAAAAAGTGAAGATGAAGCTAAAATTATTCGGGATAATTATCGGCAGCAAGCCCTTTTAGAAACTGACAGCTGTCAATTTAATGATCCCAGGTGTCACCAATATACGGACATGATAAGGCTTCATTTATTAAGCAGCAGTTCTATTTTTACCCAGGATAATTATGTTGAAATCTATAATGAAGGTCATGCCAAATTTGCAGCTTTACTGGAAAGTTTAAACAACGCTAAAAACTTTATTCTAATGGAATACTATATTATTCGCAACGATTCTTTAGGAAAAAAGGTAGTACAAATTCTAACAGCTAAGGCTAAAGAAGGCGTGGAAGTAAGGCTTCTTTACGACGGCATGGGCTGTATTAGACTGCCTCAAAAATTTTTTCAGCCCTTGCTTGAGGCGGGGGGTCAAACTGCTGTGTTTTTCCCCCCTTTTATTCCTTATATTAACTTTAGGCTGAATTACCGCAATCATCGTAAAATCTGCGTTATCGATGGAGAAGAGGCCTTCTTAGGAGGCTTTAATATTGGCAACGAATATTTAGGGCTTTCGAAAAAGTTTGGTTTTTGGAGGGACTTGCATCTTAAAATTAAAGGCAGCGCTGTGAACAGTTTAACTTTACGTTTTCTGCTGGACTGGCGGTTTGCCTCTAAAGAAGATGTTTCCTTTGAAAAGTTTTTCGCCCCTAAAAAAAGTTGTCCTCAAGGGGGAAAGGCTATTCAAATTGTCTCCAGCGGCCCTGACTCTAAATGGCGTTCCATTAAAACTGGTTATTTAAAAATTATTGCTAGCGCTAGAAAACATATTTATATCGAAACTCCATATTTTATCCCAGATGAAAGTATCTTTAATGCTTTAGTCATAGCAAGTTTATCTGGAGTAGATGTACGAATTATTATCCCTAATAAACCGGATCATCTGTTTGTCTACTGGGCATCTCTTTCTTACTGCGGAGAACTTTTGGAAGCAGGAATCAGATTTTTTACTTATAAGAAAGGTTTTATCCATAGTAAAATGATAACTGCCGACGGTTTTGTCAGCAGTGTAGGTACAGCAAACTTAGATATCCGCAGCTTTAAAATTAATTTTGAGGTCAACAGTTTTCTTTATAGTTCTGAAATTGCCCAACAACTTGAGGAGATTTTTATGCAGGATATGCTTGACTCTACGGAGATAACTTTGGAAAGGTATAGAAAAAGGTCTATGCTTGTCAAAACTAAGGAATCAGTTTCTAGGCTTCTTTCACCTTTATTGTAGTAAACAACTGTTAGCCTTTTCAACAACAAAGCCTCTGAATTTTTTCAGAGGCTTTGTTTGTTAAATAGTTAAACAGCTTCTAATTCAGTTTTTTCAGCGGCATTAAATACTTCTTGCAAATTGAGCATAGTAATAATTCTATCTCCAACCTTGGCAATACCGCTGATAAATTTAGTATCAATGCTAACTAAAGTTTTTGGCACATCATCGATATTTTCTTCCCCAATGCGTAAAACTTCTTCTACGGAGTCAACAATCAAACCTACGTTAATGTTACCTAACTCAATGATAATAATTCTAGTCTGGTCTTCTATTTCCGAACTGCCTAAGTTAAAACGTTTTTTTAAGTCTATAACTGGAAATATTTTGTCTCTTAAATTGATTACGCCCTCAACATAAACTGGGGTATTAGGTATACGATTAATTTTTTGGTAGCGGACAATTTCCTTGACTTCAGTAATAGACGCTGCATACTCCTCTCTGGATAGCTTAAATACTATCACCTGGTGTTCCATTGCTATTCCCCCTTTATCCTCTCCACTAGATTTCTCCTCTTCGCCAGAATCCTGGAAAGTCCTGCAAATTTTAATAAATTTTTTAGATGTTAAAATTTTTCTTTTTAAAGTAACGCAATAGCTTCAACTTCAACCTTCACATCTTTAGGCAGCCTTGCCACTTGTACACAGCTGCGAGCCGGAAAAGGTTTTGCAAAATATTGTTCATAGACCTGATTAATAAGAGGAAAATCATTCATATCGCTAATAAATACTGTTGTTTTAACAACTTGAGCAAGACTTGAACCTGCTTCCTCTAAAATAGCTTTTAAGTTTTCCATACTTTGCTTAGTTTGTTCTTTGACATCTTCACTTACTAATTTGCCATCTGCAGTCAAAGGAATTTGACCACTGGTCATTACTAAATTACCAAAGCTAATAGCCTGAGAATAGGGGCCAATAGCTGCTGGGGCATTAGCTGTATTTACTTCTTTTTTCATTTTCCTTTCACCTCTGCTCTTGGGTTAGTCGCCAACTGGTGTTTTGGCCTTATAATTTAGTTGAATTCTGTACCCTATGTACAAGATTAAGAACCAAATAGGTGCTACATATAAAGCATAAACCATATCTGGCATAAATGCCATAATTACTACAACCATGGCTAAAAAAGCCAATGAAATATAATTAGATATGGGGAAAAGAGGCATTTTAAAATGCAGCTTCTCTATTTCCTCCGGACTTCGATTTTGGCGGAATTTAATTTGCGTAAGTAAAATCATAGTCCAGTTCAAAATTCCGGCAATAGTTGCTACTGAAATAAGGTAAAGGAAAACCTTACCTGGAAATAAGTAGTTTAAAATAACGGAAATTAGGATTAGTCCTGCCGAAAATAAAATTCCAATAGAAGGTGCCCCGTTTTTACTTACACGGCCTAATGCCTCCGGTGCATTACCTTGCTGTGCTAAATTATAAAGCATTCTGCCGTTACTGTACAAACCACTATTAAAAGCTGATAAAGCAGCCGTAATTACAACGGCATTAATAATAGAAGCAGCAGCTGGAATACCGATTTTAGAGAAAATCTCCACAAAGGGACTTCCTTGAGTACCAATTTGATTCCAGGGATAGATAATCATCATTACAGTTAAAGCTCCAACATAGAATAACAAAATTCGATAGACAACCTTATTAATGGCGCTAGGAATTGATTTTTGGGGATTTTCTGCTTCACCGGCGGTAATTCCGATTAACTCGACTCCCCCAAAGGAGAACATAACTACCACTAGGGAAAAAAGCAATCCTAAAATTCCATTCGGCAAAAAGCCTCCATGAGCCCAAAGGTTAGCAAAACCAAGGGGCTGTCCGTTATTGCCAATACCTAAGAAAATTAAAAGCAGGCCTGCAATAATCATGGCTATAATTGTAACAACCTTAATTATCGCAAACCAAAATTCAAATTCCCCATAGGCCTTAACATTTGCTAAGTTAACTGCAGTTAAAAGCACTAAAGCAACTAAAGCTGAAATCCAACCCGGTACACCTGGGTACCAAAAATTTATATAGGCACCAATGGCCGTTATTTCAGCCATACAAACCACTATATAGTTAAACCAGTAGTTCCAGCCTGAAAAAAATCCCGCAAAATTACCTACGTTTTGGTAAGCGTAAAAACTAAAGGAACCGGCAACGGGATAATCAACCGACATTTCCCCTAAGGCCCGCATAATTAGGAAAATAATTATACCACCAATTATGTAAGAAATAGTAATTGCCGGTCCCACCAATTGAATAGTAGTGGCTGAGCCATAAAACAAGCCTGTACCAATGGCTCCACCTAAAGCTATCATTTGAATATGTCTTTCCTTTAACCCTCTTTGTAATTCTTGGTTTCCTGTGGCCATATACCTTACTCCTCTCTATAATTGTCCTTTATTCTTCTAAGGCACTAGAGGTTTTAAACGAGCAGTGAAATGGCGCAATATTTTAGGTTCGTATTCAAAATCATAACCGGTTAATTTATCTGCCAGCTCTTTGACCTCAATTAAGCCTTCCGCTACAACATCCATATGGTTGTTGGTATAGGTACGGCGAGGTATAGTCAACCTTACCAATTCTAAAGGTGATTCTAAATTCTCCCCTGTGTCAGGATCTCTACCTAGGAGAAAAGAGCCAATTTCCACACTGCGTACTCCAGCTTGCAGGTATAAGGCATTGCAAATTGCCTGAGCTGGGAATTGGTGAAAAGGAATATGAGGTACGATTTTTTTGGCATCTACAAATACAGCATGTCCTCCGGTTGGATATTGAATGGGGATACCAGCATCTAGAAGACGTTTACCTAGGTATTCTACCTGACTAATTCGGTAAGTTAGATAGTTATAATCTATACCTTCGTAGAGTCCCCTTGCCAAAGCTTCCATATCACGGCCGGCTAAACCGCCGTAAGTAACGAAACCTTCTAAAGGAACTAGTCTAGAAGCGGCTTCTGTATATAGCTCTTCGTCTTCCTTAATTCCAATTAAGCCCCCGATGTTAACAATAGCATCTTTTTTAGCGCTCATAGTAAATCCTTCGGCATAGCTAAACATTTCTTTTACAATATCTTTAATTGATTTATCACTATATCCAGGTTCTCTTGTTTTAATAAAGTAAGCGTTTTCCGCAAAACGGGCAGCGTCAATAAAAATTCTAATTTTATACTTCTTACCTAGGGCACTTACTGCTTTAATATTTTCCATAGAAACAGGTTGTCCCCCAGCGCTGTTGCATGTAATTGTAATTAAAATTGCTGCAATTTTTTCTGCTCCACGTTCTTTGATAAAGGACTCTAGTTTTTCCAAATCAAAGTTTCCTTTAAAGGGATGGTATTGAGAAGTATTAAAAGCCTCTTCAATAATATTATTAACAGCACGACCGCCAGCTAATTCTACGTGGGCTTTAGTTGTATCAAAGTGCATATTGCTGATAATTATTTGTCCTGGCTCCTTAATTAAAAGGGGAAAGAGGACTTTTTCAGCACCACGTCCTTGGTGAGTAGGAAGAGCATATTTATAGCCAAAAATATCTTCTACAGCTTCCATTAAGTGATAGTAGTTTTTACTACCGGAATAGGACTCATCACCAAGCATTAAGCCTGCCCACTGGTTGTCACTCATGGCTCCTGTTCCACTGTCTGTTAATAAGTCAATAAAACATTCTTCGCCTTTTAGGGCGAACAAGTTGTATCCTGCCTTTTTGAGAGCCTTTTCTCTTTCCTCCCTAGAAATCAAACTTATGGGCTCTACCATTTTAATTCTAAATGGTTCTGCCTTGCTAAAATCTACCACGCAATTTCCTCCTTAAACCCAGATTTGCTCTAAAGTTATAAATTTTTACTTTTTCTCCTAAACATATTGTTTTCAGTTAAAATTTTTCTATGCGTTTTGTTGGTTCTAAGCTAATAATTTATTGGGATAGTAATAATTTTTTCTCTGAGAGAAAATCTATTTTAAGTAGGGAAAAATTCTCTATAAGGGGGAATGACTTAATGGAAATAAAGCCTGCAGAAATATTAAATGAAGCTGAAAAAGGGCAATGAAAAAAGCCTATGAGGAATTAATTGAGGAACATCAAAACACATTTTCCAAGCTGATGGCTAAAATGAAGGAAGCTAATATTAAAAAAAGTAAAGAGTTAATTATGAATCAGATTAAATGTAAGAATGACGGTGTGCCTGCGGATAAAATAGAGGATAAGATTTTTGAAATTAACAATAAAAGGAATATGCAGCTAACCATTTAAAATTGATGCAATTAAAAAAAGAATATAATGATGCCAATTTAGAAGAAATCGAGTAAGGTAAAGCCGAAGTAATTAACTTCGGCTTTACCTTACTCGATTCAAATTTAGCCTTGAAAAACTTTGGTTAAATCTTCTTTTTTTAGGTTTTGCCCTATAATACATACCCTGCCTGTATAATCGGGAGTAATGTCTTTAAATGATATTTCCCCTGGCACATAATCAAACTGAACCCAACTATTGTCATTACCGCTCTTGTCTTTAATAGGAAGGATTCCCTTTCCCCTGAGCACCATTCCGTAGATACGCTTATCTAAGTTATGTAAAATATCCTCTAGTTCTACTTTGCTAAAAACTTTGGGGGTTTCCATGCCCCAGACGGAGAATACTTCATCTGCCTTATGGTTGTGGTCATGCTCATGGTGGTGGTGATGGTGGTTATGGTCATGATGGCCATGACATCCACAGGAAGAATTTTCGTCGTGATGATGTTCATGACTATGTTCATGGTAGAGCTCTTTTTCTAATGAAGTTTCTACTTCTTCAGCCACAGCCAGGATTTTTTCCGCACTTAAATTTTCCCAGGGGGTAGTAATAATACTAGCCTGAGAATTTAACAATTGAATTTTAGCAGTTACTTCTTCTATTAACTCCTGTTGAGCCAAACCTGTACGGCTTAAAATAATGGTTTTCGCATTTTTAATCTGATCTTCATAAAATTCACCGAAGCTTTCTATATAGGTATTATACTTTAAAACATCTACAACAGCAGCTAAGATATTTATTTCAAGTAAATCCTGCATTGCTGGCTGTTCGCATACTTTAATCATATCGAAGAGCTTTGCTACTCCCGATGGCTCCATAATAATCCTCTCGGGTTTATATTCCGAAACCAACTCAAAAATAGCTTGTTCCAAATTACCAATTAATGTACAGCAGATACAGCCTGAAGTAAGTTCTGTAACTTGTATATTTGAACCTTTTAAGATTGTGCCATCGATTCCAATTTCTCCAAATTCGTTTTCAATTAGGGCTACTTTTTCCTGAAACAACTTTTCTTCCAGGAGTTTTTTGATGAGGGTTGTTTTTCCTGCTCCAAGAAAACCGGAATAAATATCTATTTTAGTTTTTCCCATAGGTCCCTCTCCTCAATTCGTCTTTATTTAATTATAGTAATATTAAATCATTATTGTCAACAATATCCCGTAAATAAAGAAACTATAGCATCCCTATAGTTTCTTTGCCTAAAAAAAGTACTTTTACTCAGTAATTTATTTGATATAATTGTAATTAAAAATCTAGGAATTATTCTAGGGGTGTTGGCATGTTTGAAACAATTTTTTACCAGCAAGATACCTAACATGGAAAAAGTAATTAAGGTCAGAAAAGTTGGTCCTGCCCGCCCAATAGCCCTGCTTACTCTAAATATGAAAAAGATTTTCCCTATGCTGAGTTGCAGTATCTTTTGTAAAGTTATTCTTTGGCATTTTGTCTTTGGAACAGAGCAATATTATCATTATGGCCGACGACAACAATAATATCATTTTCCTCTAAAACTAAATCTGGAGCTATTTCGACAATAACCTGTTTCCCTTTAACTACAGTTAGAACATTTAACTTAAATTTTTTCCGAATATTTAGGCCTTCTATTGTTTTGCCGGCAAATTTACTGCTTAGCCTAATTTCTACAATAGAATAGTCTTCGGATATTTCAAAGTAATTGACAATTTTAGAGGTTAATAAGCTGTTAGCTAAACGGATACCCATATCTTTTTCAGGATAAACAACTTCTGCCCCAATTTTTGTTAAAACCTTGCCATGTTCTGGGCTAATGGCCTTGGCAATTACGGTAGGAACACCTAAGTCTAAAACATTTAAAGTAGTTAATATACTTGATTCTTTGTCCTCACCGATACAAACTACTACCACATCACAATTCTGTATTCCTGCTTCACGCAAAGCCTGAATATCGTGTGTATCCGCTATAACGGCATGAGTTATATTCTCAGGCAAATGCTTAATTTTATTTTCATCATTATCAATAACTAAAAGTTCCTTCCCCGCTTTAGCTAAATTGTCTACTAAACTTAAACCAAAACGTCCTAGTCCAATGACACCAAAATCAATAGTTCTTTTGGGCGCATTTCTTTTTTCCATATTATCTTTTTCTGGTTTTTTTATATTTTTATTAGTCATAAAATAAGCCATTCCTATTTCTCCTATCCTATTAAAATGTCTTCTTCAGGATATTTAAGTCTGGTGCGACTCTTAGCATAGATAGCAAAAGCTATAGTTAAAATGCCAACACGGCCTGCCAACATGGTCATAACTAAAAGTAATTTACTTGACCAATGAAGCGTAGGTGTAATTCCAGTGGAAAGCCCAACTGTTCCTAAAGCAGATGTAACTTCAAATAAGACCTTGATTAACCTAATGTTATGTTCAATTAAGGTAATAAGATAAGTATTAAGAATCACAATTCCCAAGGCTAAAGCAAAAATAACAAAAGATTTTCTAATGGATTCATCTGTAATCCTATGTTTCCAAAGGACACAATCGCTGTTATTAATGTAACTGCCAATGCTGCTTATTAAAATAAACAGGGTTGAGGTTTTGATGCCGCCTCCTGTGGAACCAGGAGAAGCCCCAATAAACATTAATAAGACTAACACAAACTTTCCGGCATCAGTAAAGTTATCTAAATTATAAGTATTAAAGCCAGCAGTTCTTGCTGAAACACTTTGAAAAAATGCACCTAGTAAAGTAACATTTTCACTTAAGAACAGTAAAATGGTACCAACTGCTATGAGCAAAACAGTCATTAACAACACTATTTTGGTGTGGACGGAAAAATATTTCCACCTTCTTTTTTTGAGAATTTCCGCATGGACAATGAACCCTAAACCACCGATAATAATTAAAGCTGAAGTACATAAATTAAGTACAACATTATTTCGATAAGGAATTAAATTGTTAAAATTATTAGCCAAAATATCAAACCCGGCGTTATTAAAAGCAGAAACAGCATGAAAAACGCTGATGCCTAAGCCTGACAAAGTGCCAAAATCCTTTTGAAAAACAAAAAAGCTAATTAAAGCTCCAATTCCTTCTGCTGTAAAGGTAAAAATTAAAATAAATTTAGCCAGTTTAACTAAGCCTTCTAAAGAATTTAAGTTTAAACTTTCTTTTAATAGAAGCCGATCTTTTAAGCTGATCTTTTTACGCATTAATAAATAGAAAAATACAGTCAAGGACATAAAGCCCAGTCCGCCAATTTGTATCAACACTGCAAGGACAGTTCTGCCAAAGATACTAAAAGTTGAACCTGTATCCACCACAACTAAACCTGTCACACACATGGCACTAGCTGCCGTAAAAAAAGCATCCACTAAATTAATTTGTTTTCCCGGTTGAACAGCAAATGGTAAAAGGAGCAGTACGGTTCCTAATAAAATGATTAGGATAAATCCAATAAAAATTATTTGCCACGGTGATAAATGATTCTTCATTTCCTACCTCTTTTAGTCTTAAATTTCAGATCATTTTCTACTGAATTGATAACTGCAAATTTATTATATACCTGCAAAAATATTTGTTAAAGCAAGAAATAGGTTATTAGTTTTTATTAGTTTTTCTAATTGGACTAGAAATTATAATTAGTTTCTTGGAAGTATAAATTCTTTAAATCATCTAATAATATAAGTTAGATCATAAAAGGGAGGTTGATTTAGTTGGTTCTTAAAAATAAAAGTATAGAATGTACAGTACAAGAATGTAAACACCATGCTAAAATTGATCACTATTGTTCACTGCCGAATATTCAAATTACAAAACACGCTGATAAGGCTACTAATACTGAGATAACCGACTGTGGAAGTTTTGAAATCGACCATCACGCTTACATCTAACATAATAGTTCCACAAAGCTTGTAAACCCGCCTTTAAAATGCGGGTTTTTTAATTTTATTCTAATTAAAAATACTAAGGAAATTTTTGCATTTCTTTTGCATTACATTGTATAATAGAATCTAGATAGCAATAGTATAGTTTCCGCTTAGGAGAGTGGTTGCCATGAAAAAAATCAGCCATAAAATTATGTTGCCAGTGATTGTAGTAAACATTTTACTGGCCTGCGGGGGTTTTTGGCTAAGCAAAAATCTTATTCAAGGTAGAATTGAGGAGCAATATAATTCTATTTCTGAGGCCAATGCCGATTCCCTAGAATATTTAGTCGAAGAAAAAAAAGCTTACGCCCTCAATAGTCTAAAGTGGTTTGAAAATTCCAGCGAATTAGTTAATGCACTTAAGGAAAATAACCGGACACAAGCTTTAAAATTATGTCAGGAAGCCATGAAAGCATTTGATTTGGATTATTTTGTACTTACAGATACAAAAGGCAAAGTTTTTATACGTGCTCACTCCCCCGGTGAATTTGGAGATAGTATTGTCAATCAAGTTAATATTCAAAAAGCTCTGGCAGGAGAGCAGTCAGTAGGTATAGAGGAAGGAAAGGTAGTTAAACTCTCAGTTCGCGCAGGCAGCCCTTTACGTGATGAAAATGGCATAATAGTTGGTGCTATTTCTACAGGTTATGTTTTTAGCAGCGAGAGTTTTGTTGATGATTTAAAGAAAACATTAAATTGCGAAGTTACTATTTTTAAAGGCAACGAACGAGTTGAAACTACTCTAATGAAAAATGGAAAAAGGTTAAATGGTACCAAGCTTACAGATCCGGAAGTAAATAAAAAAGTTCTTAAGGAAGGCAAAAGATATAATCTTACGATTAATTTATTTGGCAAACCCTATTCAGCTGTTTATATACCAATCTTTGATGTTAATCAAAAAATTGCAGGTATGTTTTTTGTAGGCGAAAACGTTGATATTATTAAGGCTATTACAGGGAATATTAGTTTAATTCAAATAGCTATTACCATTACTACTATTTTAATTACCATTATTTGTTTGATTTTTGTCCTAAAAAAATCTGTTACTTCTCCTTTGAAACGCTTAGCTAGCTTTTTTCAAGAGCTGTCTTCCGGCAGCGGTGATTTAACCCAAACTATTCAAATCCAAACTAAAGATGAGATATCTGATGTAGTCCAAGGTTTTAATAGTTTTATTTCCAAATTAAAACAGATAATCTCCAATGTTAAAAATTCCGCCTTAGAAGTTAGTCATAGTACAGCTAGTTTAGCTGAAAATATTTCTGCATCTAATGAAACAATGACCCAAATATTGCAAGTCGTTTCAGATATAGCCGGCAACATGCAGCAAAATGCAGCATCCATTGAAGAAACAACTGCTTCATCCCAAGAGATGGCTAAATCATCAGATTTAGTAGCTAATTTTAGCCGGCAGGTGTCAGAACAAAGTCTTAATGCAGCTAAAATGGCCGCCGATGGAAGCAGCGCTGTAGAACATGTCCTTAGTTCCATTAATGATATTGCTGTATCCTCTGCAGAAGTTACGCAAGAAATGGCACAGCTTGAAGTACTGTCCAAAAAAATCAATGAAATTGTCAACATGATTACCAGCATTGCCAGCCAAACGGATTTGCTTGCTCTAAATGCAGCTATTGAAGCGGCCCGAGCAAGAGAACATGGTCGAGGCTTTTCCGTAGTGGCTGAAGAGGTTCGAAAACTTGCGGAAGAAAGCAATAAATCTTCTAACCAAATTATTAAGCTTATTGGAGAAATTCAAAGGAAAATCCACAACACCTCCTGTAAGGTTAACAGCGTAACTGAAAAGGTTAAAATTGGAGTGGAGAATTCCTCAACTATTAAGCACAGTATTCAAGAGATTGTGGCAGCAATCCAAATTGTTTCGGAAAAAGCACAAGATATTGCTGCCGCTGCGGAACAGCAGGCAGCTTCTACCGCCCAGGTTACGGCAGCCATTGATGAGGTAAATAATCTGACAACTAATACTTCTGCCGATACAGAGGAAATGAACGCTACCATTCAAGAACAAACAGCTAATTTACATAATCTAAGCACTACCACTCAACAAATTGCCGCCATGGCCGAAAAATTAAATGCTCTAGTCTGCAATTTCAAAACTGAGAACTAACTGAAAAATATTTAAAGGGGTTAAGCCAGATGCTTAGCCCCTTTGATTCTGTCGTCTTACTATTTATTCATGTCTTGCTTATCTTTATTGCTATTCTACTTTGAAACGTCCTACGATTTGCTGCAATTCTTGGCTTAACTGTGCCAGAGATTCAGCCGAAGCTGTCATTTCCTCTACTGTAGCACTTTGTTCTTGACTGCTTGCTGATACTTCCTCAGTGGAGGCAGCATTCTGCTGGGCCACAGCAGTTACAGCTTCTATGACACTTGTTACTTTCTGAGCATTTTGTTCCATTTCCTGAGAGGCAGCATTAAAGGCCTCAATACTTTCATTCATCCCCTGAACAGCTTCAGCAATATTCTTAAAGGCACTATTGACATTTTCTGCTGAGGACATTTGGGCATCAACTATTTGTTTAGACTGCTCAATTTCCCTTACTACTTCACTTGCCCCAGACTGAATCTTTTGGATAATCTGGCCAATTTCGTTAGTTGCCTGAGCACTTTGTTCAGCTAGCTTTCTTACTTCTTCTGCTACCACAGCAAAACCCCGGCCATGTTCTCCTGCCCTAGCTGCCTCGATGGCCGCATTAAGTGCTAAAAGGTTAGTTTGTTCTGCGATACTAGAAATAGTATCTAAAATCCGACCTACTTCCTGGATTCTTTGGTTCAAATCTGTCACAGATTTTATGATATTTTCTTCAGATTTTATATTTTCCTGCATCTTTTCATTTTGATCCTCCATAGCCTGGAGACCGTTTTCTACTAAACCGAGAGAGCTTTCTGAGGCTTTTGTAATGAAATCAATTTTTTGACCATTGGCACTAATATTCTGAGTAATTTGTTCCAAAAATTCAGCTGCATTTTGAGATTCTCTGGCCTGTTCATTAGCACCTTTAGCAATATCCTGAATAGCTATGGCTACTTGATCCACAGTTTTTTGAGCATTTTCGCTGGATAAACTTAGTTCTTTGGCTGCTGTAGCCACGTGAACTGTACTTGCCTGCACCTTTTTAATGATTTCATGAACATTATCAATAAATTTATTAAAGTATCGCCCCATGTCCCCCAGTTCATCAGAAGAGTCTACTTGCAGCCTTTTCGTTAAATCCCCTTCCCCTTCGGAAATATCCTTCAACATAGCTGTTGCCTTGGTGATAGGTTTGGTTATTTTGTTGGCCAAAATGATTAAAACAGCTCCAATAATAAGTAAAGAAATAAGGAAAATTATAATGGAATATGTTTTAATCATATTAGCTTCCTGTTTTACTTTTTCCATGGGAATAGTAACTTGGAATGACCAGGGAGTATCTGACCGGCCAATATAAACAGGAATATAGACTTGATAAAATTTTTCGCTGCTGCTGGTATAAGCTGCACCTTTTATCACAGCTCCTAACGCATTTGGATCTTTGACTACCTGCCCTACTTTCTTTTGATCAGCGTGAGCTACATATTTTCCCTCATTGGAAATAAGGCTGGCAAAACCTGTCTCAAAAGGTTTAATCTTAACTATCATTTTCTGTAGATTTTCTAAAGGCAAATCTACCCCTACTGCACCGATAAATTTACCATTCTCCATAATTGGATGGACTAAGCTGGTTATTAAGACTTCTTTTCCTGCAGCTTTGGAAGAATAAGGTTCAATTAGAGTTTCCTTATGTGTACTTTTAGGAATTATATAATAATCTCCAGCACCAAGTTTATCATAATCTTTTAATGGCTCTAAAGTCATTTTTCCATTGCTATTGCTCCAATAAGGAATAAAGCGCCCAGTTTGATCGTGGCCTGGCTTATTGACATATTCTGCATCTTTTCCATCTAAAGCATTTGGTTCCCAAATAGTCCAAGCGGCTAGAAAAGAAGGATTATCCTCTGCAATATTTTTGAGAATATTGATTAAAACACTTCGGTCTACGGTTTGAGTTCCTCTTAAACTTTCAAAAGTATCTGCAACAGTTCGGACAGTATCGGCTGCAACTTCGATTTCCGCATCGACTTTGGCACCATAATGGGTAGCCGTTTCTTTCGCCAGATCGTAGGCTGAGTTTTCAGCCATTTTAATGGCCATAGTGGAAACAAGAGAAATTACAATTATAAAGGAAAGTAGAACAATGAGACCGATAGATGAAAGAATTTTTGCCTTAATAGGCATTTTTTTAAACATGAATAAACCCCCCACAATTTTTTCCCTAAATAAATTAAATCTTCACCCCTCGTTTTTTTTATTTTATTAACATGGGATTTGTTACCCTAGAAACCTATTTTTGTTAAAGTGCTCACCATAAATACTATTTTACTCAAACACTTAAAATTATACAAATCTTTCCTATACAATAGGTAATTGCATAGATTACCGATTTAAGTAAAACTATGATATCACTAGACCATAGTTAAAAATGAGCAAGGGATTTGGTAATAAATATCCAATCCATTGCTCATTGCGCTTTTTGCCTAAGCAGCCATTTATAAACTATTATCGAGCTAGTTGTCGTTAGCTCGGAAGCTTTCAGATGGTTTTTTTGTTGCTTTAACTTTGATAATACGTAGTCCTTTTACTTCTGCAACTGTAAACACATATCCGTCGATGCTGACCTCATCACCCAGGACAGGCTTTCGTCCTATCCGGTTGAAAATGTAGCCTCCAATTGTATAAACAGTTTCTTCCTCTAAATGAATGCCTAACAGTTCAGAAACTTCCTCCAGTAAAACTCTACCGTTGAATTCGTAATCCGTTTCACTTATTTTTTTCACCATTGTTTCTTCAATATCGAATTCATCGTAAATTTCTCCAACTAATTCTTCAATTAAATCCTCAATAGTTACAAGACCTGCCGTACCACCAAATTCGTCTACAACCACAGCTAAGTGTGTATGCTGACTGCGCATTTTTTGCACCAAATGAGAAATAGGCATTCCTTCCGGTACAAGTAAAATATCCTTAGTTATTTTTGCTAAATTAAAGTCAGTATTATTTTGGACGCGCAACAAATCACGCATGTGAATGAGGCCAATAATATTGTCTTTTTCATCATCGCACAGTGGATATCTAGTATGTCCGTATTCATTAACTACTTTTAAGATTTCCGTTAAGGAATCTTGAATATATAAACAAACCATATCTTGGCGGGGAATCATAACTTCGCTAACTACCCTGTCGGAAAACTCAAAAACATTATCTAAAAGTTTTCCCTCCATTTTATCCAAATGGCCATGTTTCTGACTTGCCTCTACCAACATCCGCAATTCTTCTTCCGTATGGGATAGATCCCCTTCGTTAGCAGGGTTAATGTGCCAAATGTGCAGAAAAGCATTAGCTAAATTATTTAAAGACCAGATAATCGGATAAAAGACCTGATAAAATAACTTTAGGGGTCCCGCAGTAAAAAGTGCTGTACCTTCTGCTTTAGCAATAGCTAGGGATTTAGGTACAAGTTCCCCTAAAACAATATGTAAAAAGGTTATAACAATAAAAGCAATAACAAGAGATACAGAATGTGTGTAAATAGGTGTCCAGCCTGTAATATTTTTAAATAATGGGTCAAGTAAAGTAGCAATAGCAGGCTCCCCTAACCAACCTAAGCCTAGGGATGCTAGGGTAATTCCTAACTGGCACGCCGATAAGTAGGCATCTAGCTTAGATGCAACAGCTAAAGCTGTACCAACTTTACTTGAACCATTTTCTGTAAGCTCAGCTAAACGAGTTTTGCGAACTTTAACTAAAGAAAATTCCGCGGCTACAAAAAAGCCATTTAAAAAAACTAAGAAAAGTGCTAGAATGATTTTTAATATACTCCAAACGATATTATCTATAGTTATACTCCTCCTTTTTGAAGCGTTATAACTATCATACATAATACTTTTTTATATGTTAACCATATTTGCAAAAATTTGTGCATTTATTAATAATTTTATTTATAACAGTAATTTATGGGCGAAATATAGTTAATACTAGGTCTAATAAGAAAGGAGATGATTTAATGCGTTTACAAAACAAAGTAGCTGTAATTACTGGAGCGGGAACGGGCATTGGCAGTGCAACAGCAATTCTTTTTGCTAAAGAAGGTGCAAAAGTTGTGGTTTCCGACTATAATGTGGAAACTGGCCAGCAAACTTTAGCTCAAATTAAAAATAACGGAGGTGAAGCAATATTCGTTAAGGCAGATGTGTCTAAAGAAACAGAAGTCCAAAGTCTGATGGAAGAAACTTTTAATCACTTTGGTCGTTTAGATATTCTTTTCAACAATGCAGGAATAGGTGAAATTGCACCTGCCACAGAACTTACTGAAGAAGCTTGGGATCGTACGATTAATATTAATTTAAAAGGTGTGTTCTTAGGAGCAAAACATGCTATTCCTTACATACAAAAAAGCGGAGGAGGAAGCATTATTAATAACGCTTCTATCCTGGGCCATGTAGGCACCCCTGGCGCAACTGCTTATAACGCTGCTAAAGGCGGTGTTATTATTCTGACAAAAAATTTAGCTTTGGATTATGCTAAAGATAACATTCGGGTCAATGCAGTTTGTCCTGGCTATATTCGTACCCCTATGGTTGAAGAAGGAGCTTTTAAAGAAATGTTAGACCAATTAAAAGCTTTACATCCCATTGGACGTTTGGGGAACCCGATTGAAGTTGCCTACTGTGTACTTTTCCTTGCTTCCGACGAATCTTCTTTTGTTACAGGTTCCAGCCTAATGGTAGATGGGGGATACACGGCACAATAACACTTGTAAGCTACATTTATTCTACGAAAAAATCGAGTAAGGTTAAGGGGGCGTAACGAAACTTTAGTTTCGACGCCCCCTATCATACTTTCTTAAAAAATTAATTTAATTTTTATGGAGCAACTTTCTCGGATTTAAGCAGGTAAATATGGAAGAAATATTCCGCAATAGCAACAATTAAAGCAAAAATGAATAGACCTGTTAAACTAGTATTAAAAGTATTCATTATTAAATCAAATACATATGCAGTTAAGGCAGCCATTAAACCGTCTCCTACTGAGGCAACTAGGTTTCCGAACTTTGGTAGGATAAATAAATCTCCAATTAAATAGTTAAGTACTGTTCCGGCAATGGCAACCGACAAAATACCTGAAAAAGCAGTACTGTCAATTAATCCAAAACTAATCCAAGCTGCCACAAAAGTCATTAAAAATTTAGCTATTAGTGCCATAGAAGTTTTGCTCATTTTATCACCTCCGCTATTATATTATCCCTTACTTAAGACTTTATACGTAAGCAGATTTAAGCAAATACAAAAGAAAGCTCGTTCTTAAAGAGAAGCTCGTCAACCGCAGAGGCTTGAATTTAAAGTATATCTTTTTTTTGAAAAAATACATAAAACCTTCTTTGTGCTAATGGATGAAGACCACATCTATTTTCATATGCACACGCCGCTGCTCGCAAAAAAGTGCTTTTTCCAATACCATTTTCACCCACAATCGCACAAACAGGAAAATTAAAACTTATAGATTGGCCTGTCCATCCTCTCAAATTAGTTATTTTAATTGACTTAAGAAATTTCTTCCATTGTCCATCTTGAAATTGCCTTTTAATTTCATTAATTTCACTCATATTTTCTCTCCTTTATGTCATGTTTTACCGCACCAGCCACCCGTAATCTTGCCTGCAATCCACGATATAGTCAACATACACCGTCTGATCCTTGATCTGATATAAAACCAGATACCATTTTTCTACGAACATCTTATGATACTTATTGAGCGGTATAAATTCGGCAGTGAGGAATGGAAAACGTTCCGGCATTGTAAAAAGAGAGCGAATAGCATCCATCAGGTCGTTTTTCACCTTACGGACGGCGGTAGGACTTTTCTTCGCCAGAAAACGCACATGGCCCGCCAGCATCTGACGGGCACGGTCGGAAACAATCACCTTATATTGAGGTTTCTTTTCCATGCTCCACCTCGTCAATAATGTTTTCCAGATAGCTGTCCAGTTCATCCGGCGTAACTCCGGCACGACCGGCCAATCGATCTTCCTCGACGGCTAATAGTTCTTCCCGCAGCTTCAACATTTTCTCTCGTCGGGTAAACGCCTCTATATCCATGACCACCAGATCGCCCTCGCCGTTTTTGGTAAGATACACAGGCTCTCCGGTGGACTTGCACAATGCCGCAATCTCGTTGTAATTCTGTCGGATACTTGCAGATGGTTTTATTTGCATGGTATCAGCTCCTCGTAGTAATATTCTGATCATATTATACTTCTTTCGTGCTATGATATCAATCAATGCTTCTTATTATAACAGTTCGCGTTCCTGCGGGTGCCGTATGCCCAATACAAGTTTCAGATAGTCGTTAACGTCCTTTCCGCGCTTCGGCGGCTCGTCGGAAACAGTGTAGGTGGACGGGAGGATAGTTTGAATGGCTTTTGCCGCCAGCCGCCCGGCCGTATCGTTGTCCAAATGCAGGGCGATGTCGTTAATCTGCGGGAAGTCTTTCAGGTATTGCATTAAAGCAACGGGCGGAGTGCTTTCCCCGATGTTCTCTTTCGGTTTGTAAATACCCGCAAGGGACAGGCAGGAATCCCGCCGCTTATCTTTCATAGCCCACCGCTTTCTTTTCCGGGACCTCAAATTCTTCGTCAGGTTCGCCATTGTGAATTAGCAAATTAAAATAGCTCCTCATTTTCATCATAAATTAGGGTAAATTGCAAAAATAAGTTACAAAAATTTCATTTTGTATTAGCCTACAGTAAAGCAGTTTCTCACTGAACCTTTATCTGATCGCACATTAGGCTTTAATACTTCAAAACCACATCTGCGATATGCCCTAACCCAAAATTCTATTGTCTTGGGGGCAAATTCTTTTAAGCCGTAGTGAGGCACATCGTGGGGGTGACTGGCGATTTGGGCGAGATAATCTTTCTGGCTTGCAACTTGTCCATTCAAAATGGGTCAATTAGTCCGTAAGGAAATAGGGCAATTGCCTCTCTTGCTTTTTCATCCATTTTTTCTTACTCCTCATAATGGTTTTTGTAGCTAGCCGGCTAGAAACTCTCAAAAACATTTTAGAGGAGGAAAGACTGATATGGGCGAAATCCTTCGGCATCTTTATCAAGCAATACACGAATTACTCGATAAGGAGCTAAAAATCCACCTTCAATGCCTTGCTTTAACGAATATGTATAAACCGGTTCACCAAAATAATCAATATTGGAAACGTCTTTTGTTTCTTTAGGTGTTGCTGTTAAGCCGATCTGCGTTGCGGATTTAAAATATTCCAAGACCTCGCGCCATTCACTATCGGGGGGCAAAATCATTTGCATAAGTTTGGTCAATAAGAGCATTTCGGTCGGCAAGAAAAAGAATTTGCTTTTTTATACCAGACTTCCAAAGTCTCCATATGATCTGAAACGCCGTATATGTTTTCCCTGTTCCTGTTGCCATAACCAGCAGCACTCGATCATTGCCTTTAATGATAGATTCAACAGTAAGATTAATTGCGTTCAGTTGATAATATCGAGGCTGTTTGTCAGGTCTCTCCACATAATAAGGTTCTGTAATGACCTTTTCCTGCTTTTCATCAATATTTTTATATTGCTTATACATCTCCCACAAAGTCTCAGGAGATGGGAACTCCGAAAGAGATAAAATTGTTTCACGATTATTATCTTCGCGTAACGATTGTGAAAAGTAAACCTGTCACCATTCGATGTAAAAACAAACGGAATACGCAGTTGCTCAGCATACCCCAATGCTTGCTGCATTCCATTTGAAATTGTATGGTTATTATCTTTTGCTTCAACTATAGCGAGGATGCCATTCTTAATGAGTACGTCAAAGTTGGTGTTATTTTCGTTCATGGTCTTTGCCTCCTTTACAATCACACGTTTTCCATTATTTCTTCCCGTAGCCTTTTATAGCCGTCCGCACAGTTTGATAACATTTTTACAACAATTCTTGAAAATCGCTGCTTGCCAGATGGAAGAAAAAGAATGATTTTTTATAACAACTCGGATAACATTGATAACAATTTGGGCAGGTGGTTATTTTTCCACCATGAGAAGGGCATTAAAAAACCCGCATAAACTCAGTGTTCATGCGGGTTTGCACGGTCTGTCTGGCGGAGAGAGTGGGATTCGAACCCACGGTACTGTTTGAGCAGTACACCCGATTTCGAGTCGGGCGCCTTCGACCGGACTCAGCCATCTCTCCAATTATTATGTTTGCCTAGATAAATATTATATATTTTTATTACCAAATTGTAAATGTTTACTTCTTTCCATTTTTGATTGCAGTTTGACCTTTCCAAATTTTAAATCTACTATAGTCAAAAGTATAACCGAACTAATAATCAATAATCCTCCTAGGACTATATTTACGGAAAGAGGTTCCTGAAAAATTATAATGCCGAAGATAATACTAATTAAAGGCTCTAAAGTACTTAAAATTGAAGCACTACCAGGGCCAATAATTTTAACGCCCTTAGCAAACAGAATTAAGGCCCAAGCAGTGCAAACAAAGGCTTACTAAAGCCGTACCAGAAAAAATAGTATTACTAATAACTGTTTTGTTAACCTTAAATCAGCTTTGCGTTGAACTACAAAGACCAGTAAGAAGAGGGCTGCAAGAAAAAATCTAAAAAAACAAAACAGCAAAGAGATTTAAGCCTGTTGCATAGTCAGCCTTTACTAAAATAGGCATAAAACCCAAAGCAATAAATGATAGTACCGTAAAAACTATTCCAGTAAAATAATTCATTTTTTACCCAGCCAATCTTTTTAGCTAACGAAAATTACTTAGCATTTCCGCATAAAATTATTAGCGTAGTTTTAGAAAAAAAAGTTCCATGGTTTTTTTGCATTTATCCTCACAAATACCTGCAAAAACATCGACTCGATGATTTAAATATTTATGTTGCACTAAATTGACTACGGATTCTACAGCACCGGCTTTAGGATCGGCTAAGCCATAGACTAAAGTTTTAATTCTCGACTGTACAATGGCTCCAGCACACATAGGACAAGGTTCTAGAGTCACATACAAAGTACAATTTGTTAAACGCCAAGAGCCAGTCTTTTGAGCTGCCTGTCTTATAGCTAAAACCTCAGCATGAGCCGTTGGATCTTGCTGTTGTTCTTTTAAATTATGAGCCCTAGCTAGGACCTGCCCACCAGCAGCTACAATTACAGCTCCTACAGGAACTTCCCCTAGAGCAAGTGCTTTAGCCGCTTCCTCAAGAGCCAGCTCCATATAAAAATGGTGGTTAATTTTTTTCACCTGCTTTAGCCAAGTTTTCCGCAAATATAATGGTAGTATTCTTTCAAAGTAGAAGACTTTCCGCCTCTTTTTTCTACTAAAATATTAAAGCGCAACATTTTTTCGCTTAGCTGTTTTTTAATTTGCTTTCTTTCTTCTTCGGAACAACAAGTCTCTAACAACATATTAAGGTTCAATATTTCTTTTTTAACTTCTAATTCCTCAGGCAAAAAACCGGAGTTTTTTAAAATAATATAACTTGCCCGCAATTCTTCTGGGACAAAAGTCAGATCCTCAATTTTCAATGGCTTACCCTGGCCAGGAAGGTTTTCAAGTTCTCCATTTTGGATAGCTTCCCTAATCTTATCTTCTGCCATTCTAGTTAAAAAGTCCATAATCATCACCAGTTTAATTATATAGTATCTGCCAAAGACTTAAAACCTAAACAAGAAATTTACTAATGAATGTTTTAAGTAGGGGAAACTATAACTATATTTTGTATCTATATATTTCCACTAATAGTTGAGTCTAATTTGTTCAGTCAAGAGCCGGTCTTTTGCTTTAGCCAATGAAAAAGCCCCAACCCGAATTACGCAAAGGTTGAGGTCATTTTTCGCCGTTACTTGTGATAAGGTTCTGCGCTCCTTTGTTGCTGGTAAACATATATCATCACCGACCCAAAGGGAAATTTGCTTAAGCTCCTTCCTGTCTTTGGACACATGAATTTCCTTGATAATTGCCCTAATTAACTCCTTCTTCTCCTGCTCATCTGCTAGGTCAAACAGTTCATTGAAGTTAGCCAATATTTCAACAACCATGTTGGCGTTAATATCCACCCTGGATTGCAGTCTTGTAAGTTCTCTTTCAACTTTTTCTATCATTTCGGTAATTTCGTCAATCTCTGATTGAAGTTTACTTGTGAGACGATTGAAATTGGCTGCTTCCAGTTCCCCGGCAAGATATTTTTCATCAAGAATGTTTATTTTTTTCTCATGTTCAGCCTTTCTTAGGTTTAGTTCATTAAGGTTTAGTTCTAAGGGAGTTTTATCCCGTTTGTAGCCTTCATCAATTTTGTCTAAAATATCTTCAACTAAGTTCATATCTGCTATAAGTTCTTTCAGCACATTTAATACTTCCTGCTCTACCCAATCTGCAACAACAAGATTTGAAGAACACGCTACTTTTCCTTTTTGATGATATGCCTGGCACATATAGTAACGATAAAAACCTTTATTCCCCCGCTTCTTGTTCTTACTCATAACCATTCCAGCACCGCATACAGGACATTTCAAGACACCGGATAGGAAAAAGTTACCACTATATGATTTGATAGGGGTAAAAACTTCAGCATTAGCCTTATTCACAGCCTGAACTTTCTCCCATAGCTCCATGGAAATTATAGGCTGATGACTACCTTTTCGCTCAGGCATTACCTCTACCTTGCCTTTCCTGCGCTTTATGTTCCAGTCCTCTTTCTTCCCCCATGTATTTAATCCCGCATATTCCTTGTTATTCAATATTGTTTTAATTGCTATAGTGCTGAAATTGTTTCCTTTTTTTGTCTTGTGACCGCAGCTATTCATTATGTTTGCAATTGTCTTGTATCCATGTCCTTCTGCTCTAAGTTCAAAGATTTCCCTAACTATTTTCGCCTCTTCCTCATTCGGTACAAGTTTTCTATCAACAACATCATACCCAAGCATTATCCCCCCGTTAAACTCTCCATTGCTTGCTCTCTTTTTCATTCCTGCTTTAACCCTGTTTATTATCACATTCCGTTCATATTCGGCGAATGTACCTTGAAGACTAATAAACATTTTCCCCTCAATGGTGGATGAATCAATGTCACATGTACTTACAAGCAACTTTATATCTCTGGGAGTCAGTTCATCATCAATGAGGGTTAGAATATCCTTATTACTTCTGGAAAGTCGGTCGAGCCGCCAAACAATGATTGCATCAAACTTATTTTCAGCCATATCTCTAAATAGCCGCTGTATTTCCGGTCTGGTAAAATCCTTACCCGAGTAACCACCATCCCTATAAACATCAAAAACCTTGTATCCTTTTCTTTGGGCGTAGTTCATAAGCTCCTCTTCTTGAGCTTCTAGCGAGCATCCTTCATTTCTTTGTTCTTCTGTACTAACTCGTGTATAAATAGCTGCAATCCTCTCTTGTTTCATTGTTTTCCTCTCCCACTTTTTTATGAATGAAAAAAGATAGACGCTTAATATGTCAAACGTCTATCCTTTTTAATTTATTTGTCAGTTACCATTTGTTGAGCATACTTTCTTATAAGGTCTGCAAGTGTCCTAACTGCCTCTAATCTTTTGATTTCTTCCCTTGTCAATTTTACAATCGAGGATTTCCCAATGTTATACATATTCCCCCTCCTAGCTGTCCTTTTGTTCGTTACCAGTTACCTTCGATTGATAATGTGCTATGCGTCGGTTGATTAAATCTTTGAATAATACATTTGAAATTTTTTCTCTTATTTCCTGAAGTCGTTTTACTTCAGAGTATTTTTCTTCATTAAGTTCATATAGAATACGTTCCAGGAAAACATAGCTAATACCGCTTTTTTTACTCAATCTTGTAAGATACTCTATGGCAGCATCTAAAGTGAGTATGTGATCTTTTGAATCTTTCTCCAATATATCCAACAATTTAATGGTCCTTGATTCTTCTGTTTTTTGAGTCATATTTTTGGCCTCCTTGAAATTGAATTCACCTAACATATAGTTTTTTAGGCCATTTTTTTAAGTAACTCCAGAAAAAAAATTGAAACTTTTTTCGCAGACCATCCTTCTTCGCTAAGGAGAAATGTTAAAACGAATTATAGGATTTTTCGCAACATCAACACAACCCATCTTATATGTGGGAATCACTGTTGTATCTCTTCCTGTAAGGTCTTTTACTAAACTATGATTTTGCACCAGTTGATTAAGCTGCCCCCAGCAATATCGAACATGGTTCCTCAATTAACTGTCCTCATTGTTCCCTTGCCAACCAGTTGAAATCAACGTCATACTGGTTCGCAAGGGCTTCTTTTACCCTTTCTCGTATATGATGGGTGTACATGTCGGTTCCGTCTCTCATATTGCGAGCCTGTTCTGACCCTTTCTTAGGAAGTTTACTCCAATCTAGTACCACCGTCGCAAAATGTTTCTCGTTCTGCTTTGGAGGATACCTGTTCACATCCGACAGTAAGATTTTCTCGTCAGGGTTGTATACAATCTCAATGCGGCTCAACTCGTAGTCAATCGCAATTTCTTGCTTCTCCAATAATTCCAGCCTCTTATCGTATATGCGGCAATATCCATTTTTCTTGCGCTGGTGACGATATTTTCCAAAACCTGCACAACTCTCATTTTTTCTGTCGTTTTCTTTCTGGGTTCATCGTATACTGTATTTGTTACTGCCATTTGTAACGGTCGCTCTTGAACTTGTGGTTCCTGCTGCCCAAGCAATAACCCACACAGTTCTTCTAATAGCGGCTGCCATGCTTCCCTTGCTAACTCGTTGAAATCCACTTGAGACGAGGGAGCAAGGGTTTCTTTTACCATTTTCCGTAGATACGGAGATACTTCCTCTATGTCTGCTCCGTCCCTTAACCTGCGTGCCTGTTCTGCCCGTTCCTTCGGAAGGCTGTCCCAATCCGTAATCACCGCTCCAAAGTATTGCTTGTTCTGTTCTGGTGGATGGTGCAGCAACTCTGCTAACGGTATCCTTTTTGCCGGCTTATTCACAATCTCAATTCGTGTCAACTCGTGGTCAATCACAATGCTCTGATTCTCTAATAACTCCAACTGCTTGTTATATATCTTGCAATGACCATTCGTTTTCCGTTGATGCTTCTCCCCAAAATAACGTGTCCCTTTGTATTCCCTCATTTTTCGGCGTCCGTGTTGGGGAATGACCACCACATTATTCATTGAAGTCTTTACATCGTAAGCCACATCACTGCTAACAAAATAAATACCGCTGGCGACCCGGCGCAGAGTATCCAAGACCTCTTTGAAGTGAAAGTAATGCTCGGGTCTTGTCTCTAGCCGCAACGTGTACGAAACCCCTTCCGGCTCACTCCAGTTTCTGTAAAACACATGCAAATAAGCGCCATTTGCCTTCCGCAGATGTAGTTCATGACTATACCCATCCCCATTGTACATCGTCTGTTTGAATAGATCGCCTCTTTTCGCCGCGCGAATTACCAAACCGTAATAAGCTCCAACCTAACATCTGTATATTCCACCACAAATTTGTCGATAGATACCTTGGCTTTCATCGCCTGATGCCCTCCCGTTCTCACTAGCTTTTTACTGCCTATGATTGTATTTTTTAAGACTTACTCGACTAATTAAGTAATTATCGGACTCCCTGCTTTTCAACGTGAAAAACGCAAAAAAGCACTTGAAATCACCAAAAAAAGTGTTTTCCAAGTGCTTTAAGTGTGTGTTTTCTAAGCTTTCAAAATTTGGGCAAGTTAGCAGTATCCCTTAACCACAATCGAATACTGTAAGGAGATTATGACACATGGGTTGTCTAGAGTCAATAAGAATATCTGACCCTACGAGATGGTTCGCTCACGTTTGTCTCTCCCTTCATCGGTGTCATTTATGGTATACCTAAATGAAAACGTCATCTCGCCCGGTTCTCGTTGGTCTGCTGTTTATTTCTTCCGTATGCTAGTCGAGTACGCCTAACTCGCGGCGCATTTCGATCTCCAGTTCACGTAGCCGCTTTTGTCGCTTGACCAGTTCCTCAAACCATTCCTTATCCTTCATAGCTAAAGCCATGTCGAAGTTCATCGTAGTCTTCTGAACACATCATCATCCGTTCTTTGAATTCGCCCATTGTCCATCCCTCCATTGTTTAGTGACGATTAGCTGACCTGCCTAGTCTTGTTCCACAACTGACGGCTTATGATACGAGGGAAAACGTCTTTCTGTCTGATGCCGTTCCGCTCCTTTTGTCCATTATAGGTATTGAAACCTGTGTACGTCTCATTGTTCAAAATGTTTTGTACCTGTACCACTGTCCAAGCCTTCCCTGTCTTGGTTGGTATGCCTGCTCGGTTCAACTTGCAAGCGATTTTGTATGGATTATTCCCCTCCAGATAGAGTTGAAATATGCTCTTTACCGTTTGTGCTTGTTGTTCGTCTACGATAATCACACCATTTTGTACTCGATACCCATAGGCAGGTGCGCCGCCAGCATATTTATTTCCCCTAGCAGTGGCAATCCGTCCACCTTTTGTGCGTTCGTTAATGGTCTTCCGTTCAAACTCTGAAAAAGAGCCGATCATTTGCAGGAACATCATTCCCGACGGTGTAGACGTATCAAAGTTTTCCGACACGCTAATGAAGGCAATTCCTTTTGGCTCCAGTTCGTCCTCTATCAATAAAATCAAATTTCTCAACCTTCTGTGTATACGGTCTGCCTTTACCACGACGATTTCAGTCACTCCGTTATCAATTTGTTCAACGTATTGCATCATGTCCCTGTACCCGTCACGTTCTGTTGTACTTCCACTTTCTCCTTCATCCTTAAATACTCCTGCCAGTTCCCAACCTTGGCTAATACAATACGCCTCAATCTTCTTTACCTGTTCAGCTATCGACGTATTTTCTAACTGACTATCCGAGGATACACGTGCGTATCCGACCACCTTCTTGATTTTTACGCAATCCATGTAAAGTGCCTCCTTTTTTGTAAACACTATACGACCCAGATTAAGGAAATTACAATTACTTTTATAGTTTCACGCCATCAAACACCGTAACAAAAGGAATTTTATAATTTTTTCGTTTCTTAAATCCGTCCGTTCTCATAGTCTGAAGCTAAACAAAAAGGGACTAACAAGTCCTCCGCCTTGTTGCCCCTCTCGCTAATTGCCATGTTTCTGTCTTGCTTGTCGGATTATCTCTGCCAGTTTATCTAATGCACCATCGCTTTCAGTTTCGTTAAGTTCTAACAGCCTGCTGTTTTCTCGTATCAGGTTTGCCTTGTTCAACTGCACTTTTGTAATTGCTTCCTCTATTGCATTGATGCGGCGCATATCCGGCTTGTCTTTCTGTTCCTCTTTTCTAATCCGTTGCATCATGCGCCTAATGCGTATATCACATAGCCGGAACTCATTTTCAACCTGTGCTGTCGGGTCTGTTGCCACCTGAGCAAATAGTTCCCGTTCTTCGTCCGTCAAAGTGTCTAACCAAATGGTTTCATACAAGCCATGTTTCAAAGCGTTTTTATTACCTGTCAGTCTCTCACTATGCTTTTTCTTGTCCTTCGGGCCAGTACTTTTCCCGCCATGTAACCTACAGCGTCCATTTGCTAAAGCCGCTTTCTTACAAGGTTCACCGCTTCTTGTCTTTGCTCCGCATTGCTTTTTATCCATTCTTCCACCTCCTAACCTCATTTCATGGGGTATCGTTTCCCCGACCGGGGGGAGAGCTACACGCCCCCCATCCCTTTATCTCATCCATTTCAATTTCTCATGTATCAATTTTTATCAATTTCAGCTTTTTGCTTTTGTGCTTTCCTCGCTAGGTAGGCATTAAACTCATCTTGCAGTCCAACTCCAATGACAAAGTCAATATAGCATTCTAACAGGTTGGGAGAATTCGTGTATGGCTTTCATTTGCCATGTTTAGTTCTTCAAGTAAAAATTGCTCCATTGTCTGTTCCATTTGTCTATTCCTCCTGTGCCTTTTTTTGTGCTTTGCGTTCCCAATATCGCCGCTCGTACTCTTTTTGCTTCTCTTTGTTTTCCGGCTTTTGCCGCCACTTCCGCTTATATTCCCTTTCATATTCCCTTCTGTATTGTCGTCTTGCTTCTAATGCTTCTGTGCTTAACTCCGCCATACCTAACCCTCCACCTCAATTTCAATTAAATCCTTGTCATCCACTATTTCAATTTCAATCTCTTCCTTACTCAACTCCGTTCCCCTCCAATTCCGCTAATTGCTCAATCGCACAGGCTAAAAGCTGTTCCGTTTCCTGTATTCGTTCCTCTGCTCGCTTAACCATCAATGCCGCTTCTTCTTTTACTTCCTTCAGTTCCTTTTGCTGTCTAGCAAAAACGCTTTGGTTATGGCTTATATTTGCTTTCAATGCAGATGCTTGGCGTAGTAAATCATCAATTCGACGAAGTGCTTCCAGTCTTGGGTGTCCGTCCTTTTCGTCGCCTAGCTGGTCATAGTATTCAGCCTGCTCTAAGAGCCTCATTGCCTCCACCGCAAACTGCGGATTCCTGCTCTGTTTTAACTGGTAAGCCTGCTCTCTCAACTCTTTGGCCTTTTCCCAATACTCCCTTACCTCATCCATGATTGCGTCATATTCCGCTTTCGCTTGCTCAATTAATCCAACTTTCT
Organism: Bacillota bacterium LX-D; assembly: GCA_031628995.1. Classification (NCBI taxonomy): domain Bacteria; kingdom Bacillati; phylum Bacillota; species Bacillota bacterium LX-D. The sequence continues at coordinate 51,479 of JAVLUO010000009.1, forward strand.
TTTCCTGTACCGCCTGAACTCTCTTTGCCAATGTCTACTCCTCCTTAATATTTTTTCAGCATGCAAAAAAGGCTTACTCCGCCAAGTGGAATAAGCCTTCAAAGTTTTTCAAAGGTTTCTAAGTGTGTATTGTTTGTTGATTGTATTTTATGACCTTTTACCTATGATGTAAATATCTTATCACTTACTGTTTTTTAATACCGGATGCTCCCAGTATGTATTTACTACACCTTTCAGATTATTCCGGTCAAAGTTTGACCAATTAATTTTTGCTGCCTTTTCTTTATCTATCGTTATCTTTAAGACTGGCTCCGTTTGTTTATTCCCGTATGCATCAACCAGCGGCAACTGCCAAATCAGCGTAACTTCCTGAACTTTATCAATAGTGAACAGTTTTTTCAATATATTCGTTGATTCTAATAGTATTCCGCCTTTTGTCATGCTGTTTGTCAAGTTCTCATTAGCATGAAGTGTAGCAACCACAATCTTATCTTTTTCATCCGCAGTTCCTAAATGATCATTCACTTGCAAATTAATTATCTTCGGCTCCCCGGTATTTGCTGTTTCTCCTGAGGCACTTATAATGGCTTGTCTCACTTGAGCTTGTATATTGTCCTCTAACAGCTGACTGTTCCCTGTCACCATTTTTTCTTGCTGTTTTGGCGAATCGTCAAGTGCTGAAAAAATTAACGCCATAGCCGTAGCCGTAATTGATAACAGCACTATAATTCCTAAACACCCTAGACATCCTTGAAGAAAACTATTGCTTTTTTTACCTTCCTTTTTTGTACTTGGGTTCATTGAAGCGGCTTTGTTTGCCGCTTTGTCATTAGTTTTGTTTGCGCTGTTGCTAACCACAGCTCTAGCAGCATTTTTCCCCTGACTCATTATTCTGCATCCTCTCTCCAGAAAAAGTTTCCAAACACAAGCACTATTATACGATTTTTCGATGCTTTTTAGTATTATTTTTTAATACTTATTAACCTATTACGTATGTTTATCCCATTGTCTACACTTCTTTTGAGGTGTTCAAAAAATGGCAGATATCCTAGAGTTAGTAGGTAAGAGAATAAGAGATATACGCAAGACTAAAAATTTGTCTCAAGAGCAACTTGGTGAAAAGTCAGGGTTTCACTTCTCTTATATTGGCGGACTAGAGCGTGGCGAACGGAATATATCACTGGTTAACTTAGCGAAGATTGCGAAAGCACTGGAAGTAAGCATTCATGAGCTGTTAAAATTTGAATATGAATTAAGTGAAGAAAAACAAGCATCCATTGAGGAAATCGTGTTATTGTTAAGCAGCCGTAATGAACGACAGGTTGAGATGGCTAAGAATGTACTTACCGAGATTTTTAATACATTTAAAGATTCCTAAAAAGAACCTATATGAGTGTAACCCTTGCTCATGTAGGTTCTTTTTTAAATTTTCATTAAACGAAAATTCAGTAATAAAATAAAAAAAGACCACATGAATAAATTATTCACGTGATCGCATCAAATCAGGATTTTAATCATTTTTTTCTAGTTTGTCATCTAAATCACTTCTAAATTCCCCTTTTAACAATTTTCCATTCCTGAGATAATCAAAGAATTCCACAAAACTGTTAGGACTGAGGAAATGAAATATATACTTTTGCTTTATGTTGTTCTGCTCCAAAATTTCGTTTAAATCATTGAAATGCTGTTTCGCATACTTGTATTTTGCTTTGTTTTCATCAGAATCATCATTATCACTTTTAACTTCTACAACAATGAAATAATCAAATTCATTTTCAGATATTTTAATGAAAAAATCAGGATTAAAACTTTGTTGTTTAGAGTGCTTTCCTCCTGTAGTGGTAATAGAATATTCTATACTGTAAAATCCTTGATCCCTAGATTTAATCCAGGCATCAAGTTTACTTGCATTAATTTGTTTACATAAGGATTCTATGAATTTCCTCTCTGGTTCATATTTAGTAAACACGATGTCCATTGGAGTCTTAAACAAAAATGGGTTAATTTGTTTTGAAGAACTCCTAGGAAAAGTCTCGTCTTCTATAACTGCTTGCAGTATTTCTTTATTATCTTGATTAAGTTCACTTTCAAAGTTATCTGTATAAAACACAGTTGCATTATGCCTTAGATTTCCTACCGCAATAGTTTCTCGATCAACATTTCTTGTAGATATTTCATAAGGTTCCGTAACTTTCCACACATTGACTACAGTTTTCCCTTTTTTTCTCAAAAGGGTGCTGAACATGGATTCTATCTTGTATTTATTTTTACTTACAAGACGATCTCCTTTTATTCCGACCCTATCCATTGAATTTCTTATAATCTTCTTTATTTCTTCCTTTGGTGGTAAGTTATCTTTTGTATATGTACCTTCTGGAAGCTTCAAAATCTTTCCTTCCCATTCACGAGTTCTGAACTCGTCGAAAATCTTATTTACAATTTCATCTATAGTATAAGTATTATATTGTACTAGAGTATTTTTATAGCCTACTCTCCCTGAAAGGTCTAGATACTCGGTTTCTTTTTCCGTTTCCTCGACTTGAGCAATTAGTTCTAAATAGCCTTTTGTGTAGTCAAATTCTTGATGTTCCTTTTGAGATTCTTTTTCTTGTTGTTCTTTATCATAGTCAATATTATATAGGTTAAAGTGATACTTAGATCTTTCTCCATTTTCAAGTGTCGTGCTTGAAAGTTTCATTTCAATTTCTAATATCTCATCTACTAACCCTCTGATATTTCGACTCCAAGCATCGTGGTTAAAGACCCTTACTCTAGGTTGCGGTGATTGATATTCTGATGGTACTCTCAAACCTCTACCAAGGACTTGTGCTATTAATAGCTTAGAACAAAAAGCTCTATCTTCCCAAGGTACAATTTGAAATACGTTCTTAACGTCCCAGCCCTCTGTTAACATTGAAACTGAAACTATCCATTCTGTCGGATCTTCTTTGTCATCAACCTTCGACAGTTTTGCCACATTCAGTTTGTGATCGTTATGCGAGGTAACTATCAAAACTTTTTTATCGACTTCCTCCTTTTCAAGATCAAGCTTATTTCCTAAAAACTTTTTTAATTCTTCAGTTAGCTGTTTAGCTTTAGTTATGTCTTTTGTTATTAAGATTGTTAAAGGTTTTACTTTCCTATACGTATCCTTGTTTTGTATATGATTGTCTAAGATCTTTTGAAATTTCTCATTCTGATCTATACTATCGTCTTTACTTACATAATCAATCATTTTAACCATTTTATCGTCAACGGCCTGACGTAATGAATACCTATAAACAACATCATTAAAATATTCATCTTCAATATAAGCCGTACCAGTAAAGCCTAGAATATACTTGAAATTATATTCATTACCTAATAAAAACTCTTTCCATTTCTTTATATTTTGACTCTGTTGATCTCTACCGGTAACCGTATTAAATATGTGGTGGGCTTCATCATTTAGGACAAGTACCCTCTCCCCTGCCCACATTAGGCTATCCATGATTGAGGAACTATTATTTTCATATACTGCATGTATATTTTCTACACAAATATCACCGTTTTTAATAGTGCTATTAGCATCAACTATTGCAGGGTTTTTATATACAGCCGTTTCAGGTAATGACTGTTTGATTTTACTATCCCCGCTTAATGAATAAAATTTTTCCTTTAAACCTTTTTCAATAGTAAGTGAGGGGCAAAGTACCAAAACTTTATCAACTAAACCAAGCCCCAACATAATTTGAGCAATTCCATAAATTACATAGCTTTTACCAGTCCCTGTAGCCAGATCCAAGGTTGCACTTAGCTTATTAGGTAACTGTATTTTTCGGTAATATTCCTCAATATCTTTGTACCGATTTTTTAATTCTGCTCTTCTATTATCATTCCAATTTTCTTTGACTAAATCTTCAATTGAATTGTAGTTACCAGATGCTAGATAAATTATAGCGGTTTGAATAGCTTCTTTCTGATATTGTCTGTCACTACATAACACGTCCAAAAATCTATCCCAGTTGGATAAATCTAGTTTTGTTGGGTCATATATTTTATTAACATTTAAGATTAAATCTTTGGTTTTATATGTTTTTAACTCCTGCAATTTACTTCACCTTCAGTTCTTCAATAAATTCATTTCCATATATGTCAACATATATAATCATTATTTTTTCACCACAGCTAGATTTTTCAAATGCTGGTATGACAATCTTCTGTTGTTGTTTAAGTTCTTCCCTAATTAGTATTTCTTCACTGTTTGATTTTACTTTTTTGGGTAATAGTTCTTCTGAGAAATAATAAGTGTCCATTTGGAATTCTTTTCCGTTGTAATTCTTGTCGATTAGAACCATAGACAGTGATTCAAAATTATCCATGTCCTTTCCGCTCTCTTCTTCGGTAAACTCAGAATAAAATTTAGTAATGTGTATTTCTACCTTTTCCTTATTAACTATTAACTCAGATGAAACTCGTGGCTGGCGCATAAAATGAAACCCAATTGCATCATCTAAATCATTAATATTCTTTTTACTTTGGGGCTGACGAAACTTTTTAAACTGTACTTTGTGTAATTCTTTAATAACGTGGTATGGTACCTTTAAAAAGTAATATTTTACATTACCTATTTCATAATAATCGCTAATAAAATCTACATAGTTTGCAGGAGCTACAATATAACATCTATTGCCAACCTTACCACCAATATATGAGTGTAAGTCCTCCAAATAATCAATATCAACAGAGGAATCCTTAAATTTCCAATAAGGGAAGACTAGACAATAATATCCGTCCTTCTTCTGACCGTCAATCGTAATTCCATTTATCTTTTTATCTATTGACTCTATCTCAAATAAGTTCATTACGAATTTTATATATTCTTCTTTATTGAGTGAGAATATCTTCTCTAAGTCATAGTAGCCCGTGTTTAACATTACAAAGCTATTTGCTTTTTTGTTGTAGGCTTTCTTAGTATTGTCTAAATCTAGGCTTGATTCGATATTTAATAATCTCCTTTGGATAGTGTAAATAGATAATTTGCCTATATCACAAGTTATCCATCTTCTACCGAGTTTTTCGGCTACTGCTGATGTAGTTCCTGATCCACCAAAAAAGTCAAGAACAAGGTCACCGGGTTTAGTAGAGGCTTCAATGATTCTCTTTAAAAGTGCTTCAGGTTTTTGCGTAGGATAACCAACATTCTCGGTTTGTCTATAAGCATATGTGCCTACTGCATGGTCATTAAAGGATTTACCCAAGTCCTCTTTACCCATCCAGACACTCCATGCTGTTTGGGGCCTATTTTCATTTGCTTCTTTAATAGCTTCTTCTTTAGTTAAATTTGGGTTGTTGCATATATAAGTCTTTAGACTCTTGGAGCCGCCACTACTTTCTTTTCCTCTAGTGTAATACCAACCATTCTCATCTTTTTGTAAAGCATTTGTAATACGTGGAGAGTACCCAAGACGTTTTGGTGGGTTAAAATAAGCGGTTGGCGATTTATAACAAAAAATGGTTTCATGGGACTTGGGATAATATTTTCCCGATCCAAGGAGACCACAAACCCATACTATTTCCGCAAATTCGAAGTCAGGAAACAGTTCATCTAAAATTAGTTTAACTTCATGTCCTTTTTTAGAATCAATATGAACATATATAGTGCCATCATCAGCTAAGATTTCTTTTGCTAAAATTAGTCTTCTTCTTAAGAACTCCAAGAACTCTGACCCTTTAGTTTTATCAGTATAGGCTTTTAACCCTTGACTGGTATTAAAATCGGAATCTGTTCCAAAGGGTGGGTCAATATAAATTAGATTAACTTTACCTTTTACTTTATCCTTAATAAGAGGGTCTTTATTTTCGTATATTGTTTTCAAAAATTGGAGGTTGTCTCCATAAACCAACATATTGCTCCAATCGTTTGAATTATTCTCTTCTGTTTTGTTAAAAACTTTTTCTACTTGTAAAGGTACAGGAAAGACGCCATCTTCGTTGGCTAATACGTCCTCCTTCCTCATTTTACCACCATAAACGATTTCGTATTCTTTTTGAGTCACGGGGAAAAGTTTGTATTTATAGTCTTCTGGGATTTGTTGACCTTCTTGTAGACGATTTATTAAATCTTGAATCTCCAATTCGTTCAGCTTAGCCATTTTTCTATCCTCCACTAAAACTTTCAATTATTTTAATCAATCCATGCCTTCTATACTTAATATCGGATAGAAGATTGTCTTTCAAAATCAGTATAAACGATCTTCATGGATTATGGATGGTTAAATACTATACTTGTAGTAAAAGCCCAAAAATCCCCCCCTATAAAGGGGGACACAGTCAATTGTTATATCAGCTCTAACAATTTCTTATTTACAACAATAGGACCGAACCCATTTCTTGTTAGCTTGCTTATGTAGTAACTGTCTAGTACAATTTCGTGTCTAACCCTGTTTACCATCACTTGTGATACGGTTCACCGTATCACCATTCAACCAAACGAATTTTATATAGCAATTATATTGCCTTGTTAACCTAGTCAGTAATTAATTAGATTTATAAAACTTATTTTATCGATTTTAAATGCTGAATGTGTATTCCTATATGTCCTATACCAATTATAATAGCAGAAGCAATCAGCCAAATAACTTTACCATAAATACCCAATAGGAAAAAAGCCATGACAGGCAGACTCGCAAGAGGTACTGGAATCCCACAAAAACTGCGATAAAAATTTTCTTCTGTATATTTATTAGTAAAATATCTAATCCAACAAATCTCATAAAGAATCATCAGTAAAAATGATGCTATTAGCCACAAACTCCATGCTGAAAACGGAGCAATGTTAAAATCACTAAAAATCAATACGCTACACGTACAGCATACTTGTCCAACACGTTCAAACAATAATAATATTTTGTTTTCTTGGGTATTGTCATAATCTATTGGCTGATTCTTACTCCAAATGATATTTGGAATAAATAACATTAATGAATATATCAGACCTACATATGAAAATCCTAAATGACCTAACATATAATACCTCCTGGGAAAGATGCATATAATGACACGAACCTTATGAGGATACTTCTGTGACACAAAAGACTTTTCATAATAACGCTCCACATCTAAACTAGATTTCAATATTATAAATTAATAAATATTACTAAGTAAATATATTACACAGCAGACCTTGAAAACCTTCAAAAACAACCATCATATAAATAAAAATGCCAGTTCAACTACATTGCGTTGACTGGCTTTGAAATCAATAAAGTTGTAAAGTGAACTTTATTTGTGGTACGGTTCACCCCTCATAATCCTAAAGGACCGATAAATCTGCTCTAATAAAATCAACCGTACTAGCTGATGGGGAAATGTTAGTGGTGAAAGACAAAGACGAAAATCTGCTTTCGCCAAGATACTGGGAGCTAGTCCTAAGGAACCGCCAATTAAAAAGGTTAAATCGCTTTTCCCCTCTAAGCCTAGACTATGGAGCTTTTGGGCCAGTTGTTCTGACGAAAGCATTTTTCCCTCCAAGGCCAAGGCTATGACAAAAGTTCCCGTCTTTAGATGTTTGCTTATTCTTTCAGCTTCTTTCTCCTTAATCTGTTCTTCTTCCAAAGCTGAAGCTTTGTCAGGAGTAGATTCATCTTGGACTTCAATGATCTCTACTTTTGCATAGGGGCCTAGGCGTTTTAAAAATTCGGCTATGCCTTCCTTTAAATACTTTTCTTTAACTTTTCCCACAGTAATTAACTTAATCAGCACAATCCACCTCATTGCTATAACTATATTATAAATATATTACAAAAAAAATGTGTCAAAGAACCCTCCCCTGACACATTTTAGTTAAGTTTATTCAGCTTTAAGTTGCAGCGCAGGGTGTGCTTCGTAACGTGGAGCTACAGTTAGCTCGGGACAGCTGGTAAACCCCTGTTCCGCTAGAACTTCTTTAACCGTATGTATTGCTAAGGGCGGCCGGTTATTCTCGGCACTTAGATGGGCTAAAACTACTTTTTGCGTATTTCCCGTAATAAATTCTGCTAAAGCCTCTCCGCTCATTTGGTTGGATAAATGGCCTAGGGTACTGGCAATTCTCTTTTTTAAGCGGACTGGATATGTACCTTTTCTTAACATAGTAGCATCATGATTAGCTTCTAAAAGAAGCCCCTTGCACCCTGTAATATTCTTTCTGATACTGCTGGTAATTTTACCCGTATCTGTAACTATTCCTAAACTTGCTTCTTTATGATAAAAAGCAAAGGCAGCCGGCTCCAAAGCATCATGGGATGTAGGCAATACTTCAATTTTTAAATCTCCAAGCTCTTGGCTTTGGTTTAGATCCAAAAACTTTTTGTTTTCTTCTGCGACTTTGCCAATATCCTTTTCCATTCCCTCCCATGTGCCTGGTGTGGCATAGATAGGTAAATTGTAACGGCGGGAAATAACCCCCACTCCCTTTATGTGATCTTTATGTTCATGGGTTACTAAAACCCCGTCAAGTTCATTAGCTTCTATACCATTTTCCCTTAAGCGGTTTGTAATATCCTTGCCGCTAATGCCTGCATCAACAAGGAATCTTGTCTTTTTTGTTCCTACATAGACAGAATTGCCTGAACTACCACTAGCTAGAGTAAAAAACTTCAACAAAGCCCTTGCCCCCAAATTATTCACAAATTCTTTCGATATCAGCTCCCAAAGAACTAAGCTTAGCTACCAGTTTTTCGTAGCCCCGATCAATTAAATGTACATTAGAAATTTTTGTTTGTCCTTCCGCAGCTAATCCTGCTAACACTAAAGCTGCCCCGGAACGTAAATCGCAAGCACGAACTTGGGAACCACATAATTTTTCTACACCAAAGACAACAGCAGTTTGACCTTCAACTTTAATGTGAGCGCCCATTCTTTTTAATTCATCTGCTGTTTGCAGCCTGTTTTCATAAACTGTTTCCGTAATAACACTAGTCCCTTTAGCCAGTGACAAAAATGCCATCATCTGGGACTGCATGTCTGTAGGAAAACCTGGGAAAGGCAGTGTTTTAATATCAGTAGATGTATAATCCTTAGACCCCACAACGCGGACTTCCTCTTCATCTTCAAAGATTTCAATGCCCGTTTCCCGAAGTTTAGCTATGATTGGCTGTAAATGATGGGGAATTACATTCTGAATCAAAATATCGCTACCAGTTATAGCTGCCGCCAACATAAAAGTTCCTGCTTCGATGCGATCAGGAATAATACTATAACGGGCTCCCTGTAAAGTTCGGGCTCCTTCAATTTTAATAATATCCGTACCTGCACCCCGTACTTTGGCACCGAGAGTATTTAAAAAGTTAGCTAAATCCACAATCTCTGGTTCTTTAGCAACATTTCCAATCATAGTTGTACCTTGGGCCCCTGCAGCAGCCATCATTATATTTTCCGTAGCACCAACGCTGGGAAAATCTAAATAGATTTGGCTCCCCTGCAAAGCCCCAGAGGTTTTAATATAGCCATTTTCAACTTCTACTTTGGCCCCCATGGCCTGAAATCCTTTTAAATGTAAATCCATGGGCCTAATGCCAATATTGCAGCCCCCAGGCATAGATACTTCAGCCTGCCCCCGGCGGGCTAAGAGAGCGCCCAGCAGTAAATTGGAAGCCCGTAATTTTCTTACTAAATTATATGGTGTTATATAGCCAATTTCATCAGGAACTGTTATGCTTAGCGTATTTTCCTCCAGCCAGGCTACTTTCGCTCCTAACTTATGCAGTATCTCCAACAGTACTTCTACATCAGCAATGCGGGGTACATTTTCTAAAACCGTCTCTCCATGGGCTAAAACAGCGGCTGAAATAACGGCTAAGGCGGCATTTTTCGCACCGCTGATTTGAACCTTTCCCTGCAGTTTTTTTCCACCTTTAATTAGTATTTTTTCCATTGTGCTGCCCCCAGTACCAACTCTTACATCTATCAAAGGATTATATTCTTGTTCTACTGGGTGTATTCCTGCTTAATTTCTAAAAGCTCATTTAGCTTTTTATTTTAGTTCGCTTGCAAAAAATATTTATTATTGCTCCATTTTTGATAACATTGCTCAAAATCCTCTAGGGATTGTCCTGTATTTATAGCAATGGCAGCTTGAATAGTTTTTCCCTCACTTAAATCTGCCAGTAAATTGCGCAGTGATTCTACTCCACAGGTCTCTATATAATAATCTATTGCTGCTAAAGATTGTCCATAAGCTAAGCTTTGGTTTGGCAAACTATCATATTGTTTATCCAGCTGTGTTAAACTATATAAGTTATTGTCATTTCCCTGTACTACAGGTACTGGGAACTGAAAACCTGTAACTTCTCTTTCTACATACTGGGCAATACCTTCCGTCAGCCAGCGTGGATAATTGCCTTTAGTCAGGTAATCTACAACTAAGTGGGTATATTCATGAGCCATAGGACCGTTTTTGCTGAATTCTTCCGCTAATAAACTAGAATCACTAACCCAGTCGTTAGGCGATAAAATTCGAATTACACCTGCCCAATAAACACCCATTGCATTTTCATCTGCATCCCAGCCAAAACTTTTATTCATCTGCTCCTGAGTTGGGTAAACAATAACTGGTATTTTACCCTCAGGAGTGAACTCCAAAAAATTGTTTACCGGCTGAAAAGCAGTTTCGGCAGTAGATAATATAAGCTGGGCCACATTTCCTTCCGTAGGCTGATATTTAAGGGTAAAGTGTGGGCTTTCTAAGGTATCCCAATCCCACGTTTTTAAATACACACTTTTTTTCACAGCTTCCCTAGTACAACTATAGGCCGTATTTTTAAAGAAAATAGGATATTTAAAAATGAAAACCAAAAACAAGAGGAGACCCGCAATAGCAATATTAATCAATAATTTGTGACTTAAAGTCCATTTTTCTAAGATATTAGTTAGAACCTGCACTTTAATCCCTCCCCCAAGGTTTCATTACCCATGTACAGGCTCTAACATTATACTATATGCTGCAAATTTCCTCATTGGAAATTGTGGTTAACATAAACTAAAAAAGGCAATTAGCCATTACTTATTAATGACTAACTGCCTTTTTCTAGCAACAAAGTATTCCCAATTTATCCAATTACTTTGTAACCTGCTTCTTCAATTGCTTCTTTTAATTTGTCTTCAGAAATAACTTGTTCATCAAATTTTACTGTTGCACTATTTGCTTGTAAATCCACATTAGCTTCCTCTACTCCCCCAAGGGTTTTTAAAGCTTTTTCCACGGCCATTTTACAGTGGTTACAGCTCATGCCTTCTATTTTTAAAACTAAATCTTCCATTGTACAACCTCCTAGTAATTTATCTTTTGTTTCTTTTTAGTATCTGATAATCTAAATCAATGTATTTGTTATTTTTGTTATTTACTAAAGCTATGCTTTGTATTTCCAATTTCTAAGCCTTAAAGCATTAGTTACTACGGAAACAGAACTAAAAGCCATAGCTCCCCCAGCCAAAATAGGAGATAAAAAACCGGCAGCCGAAATAGGAATCCCAATAATATTATAAATTAGTGCCCAGAACAAGTTTTGCTTAATGTTGGCCATAGTCGCTCTGCTTAAAGCTATGGCCTGAGGAATACTGCGCAAATCACCTTTCATAAGTGTAATATCTGCCGCCTCTACAGCTACATCACTGCCTGTGCCAATGGCCATACCTAAATCGGCACTAACTAAGGCAGGAGCATCATTGATTCCATCGCCTACCATGCCAACAACCTTGCCTTGAGCTTTAAGTTTTTGAATTTTATCTGCCTTTTCCTCCGGCAATACTTCGGCAATAATTTTTGTTATGCCTACTTGCTGAGCTATATTTTCAGCTGTCCTCTGATTGTCACCAGTCAGCATCCAAACCTCAATGCCTAGTTTTTGTAAAGCTGCTATGGCTTCTTTGGAATGTTCTTTCACCGTATCGGCAATTCCCAAAACTCCTGCTGCCTCTCCATTGATGCTTAGCAAAACAGCTGTTTTTCCTTCCTTTTCTAGCTCTTGTGCTACCTTTTGGTACTGCTGCATTTCCTGGTTATGATCCTGTAATAACTTGCGATTCCCCGCAAGGATAGTTTGCCCGGCAATTTTAGCTTTTACGCCATGTCCGGGAACTGCTGTAAATTCCTCTGGTGAGGGATAAGTAAGATTTAATTCTGCAGCCTTTTTAACTACTGCTTGCCCTAAGGGGTGCTCGGAATTTTTTTCAGCAGCAGCAGCTAGTTTTAACAGCTCCTCCTGAGGCAAATTGTTTAGAGCTACAATATCCGTTAGTTCCGGCTCGCCCTTTGTAATTGTTCCTGTTTTATCTAGAACAATAGCGGTCATTCCATGTGCTTTTTCTAAATACTCTCCGCCTTTAAATAATATGCCTGTTTCCGCTCCCCTGCCTGTACCTACCATAATTGAGGTTGGTGTGGCCAGACCTAAAGCACAGGGACAAGCAATGACCAGCACCGCTGTAAAGTTAGTTAAAGCTTGGGCAAAGTTTCCTGGAGCTAACCAAAAATACCAGACAGCAAAAGTTAAAAGGGCTATGGCAATGACAACTGGCACAAAAAAACCAGAAATGCGGTCAGCAATACGCTGAATAGGTGCTTTTGAGCTTTGGGCTTCTTCTACAATGCGAATAATTTGAGCTAGTGCTGTTTTTTGCCCAACTTTAGTTGCTTCAAATTTAAAGGATCCATATTTATTAATGGTGCCACCAATTACTTCATCTCCAGGCTTTTTATCTACAGGAATACTTTCCCCTGTAAGCATAGCTTCATCCACAGCTGAATTTCCTTCGACAACAACTCCATCAACAGGGATTCTTTCCCCTGGACGGACTACTACCACATCACCTGCTAAAACTTCACTAATTGGCACATCAATTTCCTGCTCTGCTCTAATTACTCTCGCCGTTTTAGGCTGGAGTCCAATAAGTTTTTTAATAGCCTCAGAAGTCCTACCCTTGGCCCTTGCTTCCAGCATCTTTCCTAAGATAATTAAAGTAATTAAAATTGCGGAAGTTTCATAGTATAAGGGACCAGACGTAAAAAATGTGTTATAAACGCTATAAAGATAGGCAGCTGAAGTACCCATAGCAACTAGCACATCCATATTGGCGCTGCCGCTTTTTAGGGATTTATAGGCATTGCGGTAAAACTGCCAGCCAACTCCTAACTGGACGGGAGTGGCTAAAACAAATTGGGTAAAAGGATGCATTAATGGTTCAGGATACCAACTTAAACGCAGCATATGGGCGGCCATAGTCAGCAGCAAAGGAATGGACAATGCTGCAGCAGTAAAAAAGCGAATTTTTTGCCCTCTATACTCAGTTTTATCCTCCTTTATTTCCCGTACCTGCTCCTTAAATTCCTCTGCTCCATAACCTAAATCAACAATTACTTTTTGAATATCTTCTACGCTAAGCTGAGTAGGATCATGGACAACAGTAGCTCTTTCCACGGCCAAATTAACGTTAGCTTCACTTACCTCAGGTAAACTATTTAATTTTTTTTCAATTCTGCCGGCACAAGCAGCACAAGACATTCCCGAGATAGTTAAAACCGTTTTTACCTGTTCTTTTTTTACAGCAGCTTCTGGCATTTGCATCTACCTTCTTCACTCTAACTTAGAACTTAGAACTTGTAAAAAATATTATGCCCCTAAAACAAAATAATCATTATTCTAGGCCAGCTAAATATTTTTCCGCACTAACAGCAGCAACGGCCCCATCGCCTACAGCTGTACTGACTTGCCGCAAAGATTTTTGGCGAACATCCCCAGCAGCAAAAACCCCAGGCAAAGAGCAGTTCAAGTTGCTATCAACAACTACATAGCCAAACTCATCTAGCTTAACTTGATTTTGCAAAAAACCCGTATTAGGCTCTGTACCGATAAAGATAAAAACTCCATCAGTATTTTCTTCTGTGACTAAGCCTGTTTTGACGTTCTTCATTCTTACTTTTTCTACTTTATTGTCACCTAAAATTTCTTCAATTACAGTGTCAAATTTATAGCTTAATTTTGGATTTTCCCGGGTTCTCATTTGAATTAGATGAGTAGCCCTAAATTGGTTCCGGCGATGGACAATAATAACTTCTCGAGCAAATTTAGTTAAAAAGGCGGCTTCCTCTAAGGCAGAATTTCCTCCGCCTACAACCATAACTTTTTTGTCTTTAAAAAAGGCTCCGTCACAAGTAGCGCAATAAGAGACCCCAAAACCTTGAAATTTTTCTTCACCGGGGACGAAAAGCTTTTTGGGCCTCGCCCCGCTGGCTATAATCACCGCTTTAGCCAAAAATTCTCCCACGTCTGTTACTATTCTTTTGGGATTGCTTTTTAAATCAGTCTTTTTAATCAACGCCATTTTAATTTCTAAAGCAAATTTTTGGGACTGTTCCATAAATCTTTGCATTAGTTCCATGCCTGAAATACCCTCGGGAAAACCTGGATAGTTTTCAATCCGCTCCGTATTTGTCGCCTGCCCCCCGGGCATACCCATTTCTAAAAGCATGGTCTTTAAACCTCCACGGGCCCCATACATTCCAGCCGTTAGCCCTGCAGGTCCGCCTCCTAAAATAATTAAATCATAGACAGCATGCTGATTGGCCGAATTCTCCATAGCATACTCCTTGTGTGCCACCTTTAAGCAGCGGTCCATAACAACTTCTATACCTTGGCCCCGTGCTTTTCCGGCAGCTTCTTCATTAACTATACCCTGCTGCATCCATATAACCGGAACTTTACGGGCAATAGCTTGATCTACAATGGGTCCAACATCTTCTGCTCTGCGAAAAATATCAACTACATCTATTTTTATTTCTGAGGAAATATGTAGAAGGTCTGGATAGCTTTTTTCCCCTAAGACTTCGTCAATGGTAGGATTAACAGGAATAATCCTATAGCCAGCCTCTTGCATATATTTAGCCACAAAATGGGATGGTTTTTTTTCATCTTTTGAAATTCCAACAACTGCTATATTTTTAATTTTAGAAAAATCCATAAGCTCACTCCTTATATAATTTATTTTACTGGTTTTACCCCGTAAAAGCAAAGAAATCCTTACGGATATCCGCAAGGATTTCAATTTAATTTAAATAACGTAAAGGATTACGTGAACTTCCTTTTGCTAATACTTCAAAATGCAAATGTGAACCGGTGCTGCGCCCTGTACTGCCAATTCTAGAAATCAACTGACCTCTAGCTACTCTTTCACCTACGCTAACTTCTAGTTTAGAATTATGAGCATATCTCGTTACTAAGCCATCACCATGGCTAATAGCTACCATATTTCCATAATTGCCACTCCAGCCAGCAAATATAACTGTACCAGCTTCAGCAGCATAAACAGGATCCCCAGTATTCCCGTTAATATCCACACCTGTATGAAATTCTCCGCCTCGATTGCCATAGGGAGAAGTAATAGCACCCCGATGGGGCCAGGACAAAATTCCTTTTCTGCTATCTCCTCTGGAAGCCAGGACCATTTTTGTGCCTTTAGCCACAACCTGGGTAATTGGTTTTTTCACAACATAAACAGTTATTTTTTGCTGTTTAACTTGTTTACCGTTGCGCTTAACTATTTGATATTCTATTTCCTTTTGACCACTGGCACCCCACTGGGTTACTTTCTGTTTTCCACGAAGGAGCTTC
The DNA here is from genome assembly GCA_031628995.1 of Bacillota bacterium LX-D. Classification (NCBI taxonomy): domain Bacteria; kingdom Bacillati; phylum Bacillota; species Bacillota bacterium LX-D. The sequence continues at coordinate 67,105 of JAVLUO010000009.1, forward strand.
TTATCTGTAACTTGTTTGATTTCAAAAGGGATTCTTTTTGTCACTTTATAATTAGCTGCATATACCACATGCACCAATGGTTCTGTCTTTACTAACTGAATCTTTTGCCCAATGTCTAATTTATCTGAACTTAGCCACGGATTAGCACTATGCATTTCCTCTAAACTCATTCCGTTGGCTGCAGCAATTGTCCAAATTGTATCTCCTGCTTGAACTGTATAGGATTTAGGCTGACTTGTTCCGTTTATAAGTAAACTTTGCAATTTCTCAGGAGAAGTGATCTCTTTAACAGGTACCTTCTGACTTTTAAGGGCAATGGCTTCTTCAAATTTAATTCCTTTTAGCTTTAACTTTGGGTCTTGGGGTAAATAATGCTTTTTAACCTGCTCCAAAACATCCTTTGCCGTAGCTTCATTTGCCACAGCACCAATAGCTTTACCTTGAACTAAAACAACTGTCCCTTGTACCATGGGAGTTAATTTGGTGCGTAAAATTTCTTCTAATTGATCCTCTGGTGTTAGACTTTCAGGTTTAACCTGCATTTGCTGAAAAGTTATTTTTTCTTTGAAATCTACCTCAGCAAAGTCTTTCTGCTCTGACTGGAGCTTATTAAGATAGTTCTGAGCAACTTCTTTATTTTTTACAAAGGCTACTTGCTTCCCATCAATAAAAACTCCGAAGGCATTAGCTTTGTGATTAAATCCAAATATGCCTATAGCAAAAACTACTGCAAGTAATCCAAGGATTGCACCAATAAGCATTTGAGGACGTTTTCCTAGTCGTTTTTTATTTTCCATTACATTCCTCCTAACAAGAAGCGCCGATTCTAAGATTTGACAAACTTTTACTACAATTCGCCATAATTAGCCAAACTCCTGCTTAAAATTTAAAAAGAACAGCTAAACTACCTTAAGCCTTTTCTTGACCTGTACGTAGATAGCACATTCTAAACGCTTCTTCTGCAACTCACAACCTAGCTCATAGGGTTTTAGAATATCTCCATTGTGGGCCTCTGCATTGGCATGGCAGCCGCCGCTGCAGAAAAAACGCGCCCAGCATCCATTGCAAGTTTCTTTATGATAAACGTTTGCCCTTTGAAATTTTTCCGCCAAAGCATAATTTGTTAAACCATCATTGATATTTCCCATTAGGTATTCTTCACGTCCCACAAATTGGTGGCAAGGATAAAACTCCCCAGCTGGTGTAACAGCCATATACTCATATCCTGCACCGCAGCCCGTTAACCTTTTTGGTAGACAAGGGCCATGATCTAAATCAATATTAAAGTGGAAAAAATCCATTTCCTTACCGGCAAAATACCTGTCTAAGTATCCCTCTGCTAATTTTTCATATTCTTTTTTAATCAAAGCCACATCTTCCGGATGAAAGGCATAATCTTCCTCCGGTGCCGCTACTACAGGTTCTACGGAAAGATGTGTAAATCCCAAATCAAATAAATGGAACACATCTTGGCTAAAATCTAAATTATACCTAGTATAAGTGCCCCTCACCACATAATCTTCGTCATTTCTTGCAGCTGCAAATTTTTGGTATATAGGAACAATTCTCTCATAGCTGCCTTTACCTCCAGCAAAAGGGCGCATCCGATCATTTATTTCCCTGCGTCCATCAATGCTTAAGACAACGCTAATCTGCTCTTGGTTTAAAAATTGTTGTACATCATCGTTTAATAAAACTCCATTAGTTGTTAAAGTAAATTTAAATTTTTTGCCCAACTCAGCAGCTGCTTTTTTCCCATAAGCGACTAGCTCTTTCATGACAGTAAAATTCATTAAAGGCTCTCCGCCAAAAAAATCTACCTCGCATAGCTTGCGTTTTCCAGAATGGGCCAGCAGGTAATCAAGTGCTTTTTTCCCTACGGCAAAATCCATTAGTTCCCTTTTTCCCCCAAAGTCTCCTGTTGTGGCAAAACAATATTTGCACCTTAAGTTACAATCGTGGGCTAAATGCAGACACAGGGACTTTAAAATTGGATCCCGACAGTCAGGTTCTTTTCTGTCGTCTTGGGTAAATAGTAAACCTTCTGCTTGCAAATTTTCTAATTCTTCTTTTATCTCAGCCAAACTTTGTGCATCTATTAAATGCTGTACCTTTTCTTGAGCCTGAGCCCAGGAACCTCCTGCTTCATCTAAAGCAGCAAGAACTTGCCAAGTACTATCATCAACAATGTGAATTGAACCGCTATTCACATCCAAAACAATAGCTAAATCACCTTGTTGAAATCTATGAACATTCCTTAAATCAAAATCTATCATTTTAACCTCCAGTAAATTACAAATCTATCTTTATAGATAAAATTTAAAAACCCTACCCGGCTAGGATAGGGTTTATTAGCTTTAACTTCTACTTTGCGCAAACTTGATTGCCTACTGTGCATGATGTTTTACAAGCAGACTGACAAGAAACTTGGCAGCTTCCGCATCCGCCTGTTTTTTTTGTGCCTTGCAAATTAGGTGCAGCTAAAGTTTTAATATGTACTTGCTTTTTCATCCCAAACTCCTCCTTATCTGAACTATCTATGAATTAAGCACTCTACTTACTAAATATACTTTAAGCATCAACATTATAGCACAAAATAGACCTATGGAACAGTAAAATTTAGGTTACAAATACAGAAGCAGCAAAAGAAAATTAGGCATAAAAAAATTCCTTAACCAGGAATCTTAAATTAGTTTTGGAGCGGAAGACGGGATTCGAACCCGCAACCCTCGGCTTGGGAAGCCGATGCTCTACCATTGAGCCACTTCCGCATAACTATTCAGTTAGTTCTCTTCTCAATAAAATAATTATAAAACCTCCATATTAAATAGTCAAACTAAGCACACAAAAAATTAATAACAAAACTTCAGCTTAAGCTGAAGTTTTTAAATAATATGGTGACCCGTAGGGGATTTGAACCCCTGTTACCGCCGTGAAAGGGCGGTGTCTTAGACCACTTGACCAACGGGCCATAAAAATGGTGAGCCATCCGCGACTCGAACGCGGGACACCCTGATTAAAAGTCAGGTGCTCTACCAACTGAGCTAATGGCTCACAACAGTTTATGCTGTGTACTTAATTTTGGGCCTCACAGTTGTATATATTACTATATCTTTTGACAACTGTCAACAAATTATTCAAAGAATTTTTTTGGGAAAGATAATTAAAATTCATTTAGAATAGTGCCAAATTTTAAAAATGTCAAGTTTAAGAAAGCCTGCCAAAAGGCAGGCTTTCTTAAACTTGACATAAATTTACTATTCAACAGGCGATTAATTTATCCTGCTAAACCAATATGCAAATTTCAATTAAATTAGGCAAAAACAGGTTCGCAAAAGATGCTTTGTTCTCTTTCAGGGCCTACAGCTACAATAGCTACTTTAGCTCCAGTAAGCTCTTCTACTCTGCGAATAAATTTCTGCGCACTTTCCGGCAAATCTTCAAATTTTTGGATTGAACTTACATCCTCTTTCCAACCAGGAAGCTCTTCATAAACTGGTTGGCACTTGGCTAAGGCCTTTAGGCTGTGCGGAAATTCCGTCGTTATCTGTCCATCCAGTTTATAGCCGGTGCAAATCTTAATTGTTTCTAAAGAATCAAGTACATCTAATTTAGTTAAGGCAAGTACATCAATGCCATTTACTTGAACAGCATATTTTAAGATAACTGCATCTAACCAACCACAGCGCCTAGCTCGGCCAGTAGTAGTACCAAATTCTTTCCCAATATCTCTGATAGAGGCTCCTACTTCGTCAAAAAGCTCTGTAGGGAAAGGACCTTCTCCTACCCGAGTTGTGTAGGCTTTGGCAACACCTATAACCCTGCTAATTTTAGTTGGGCCAACACCTGTACCTATACATGCTCCTCCGGCAATGGGGAAAGAGCTGGTGACGAAAGGATATGTTCCATGATCAAGATCTAAAAGAGTTCCTTGAGCACCTTCAAATAAAACTTTTTTACCCGAACGGATAGCCTGATTCACTAAGACAGAGGTATCAGTCACATAGGGCCGAAGCTTTTCAGCGTATTCCGTATACTCCTGAAGAATTTCTGCAGTTTCAAATGCTTCTGAACCATAAACTTTTTGCAAAAACTCATTTTTAATTTTTATATTTCTCTCTAAAAGTACAGCGAATTCCTCTTTATCTAACAGATCAATCATTCTAATGCCCATACGGGATGCTTTATCTGCATAAGCAGGGCCAATTCCTCGCTTTGTGGTTCCTATTTTATGGTCTCCACGGCTTTCTTCTTCCAACTCGTCGAGCTTTTTATGGTAAGGGAGAATAATATGAGCCGTATCGCTAATGCGCAAATTAGCTAAATTTATACCTTTAGCTTGAAGGTAGTCCATTTCCTCCAGCAAAACTTTAGGATCTATAACTACCCCATTGCCAATTACACATATTTTTTCTGGGTATAAAATTCCAGAAGGAATTAAATGTAGTTTATATTCCTCCCGACCTGTCAATACTGTATGGCCGGCATTATTACCGCCCTGCGACCGTACTACGATTTCTGCTTCTTCCGCTAAATAATCGGTAATTTTTCCTTTACCTTCGTCGCCCCATTGGGCACCTACTAAAACTACTGTGGACATATGGGTCCCTCCCTGCTTAACATCTGTTGGCAATATCCCTTGCGACTACAACACCGGTAACTGAAGCCTGCATTAAGCCTCTTGTAATTCCGGCTCCGTCGCCAATGGCATATAAATTAGTAAAATCCGTTTCAAAGTTCGGATTAACTTTTACTTTTGAAGAATAAAATTTAACTTCTACACCGTAGAGCAACGTATTTTTTGAGTATATTCCAGGCGCAATACTATCTAAAGCTCGAAGAGTTTCTACAATTGATGTCAAATATCTTTCCGGCAGCACATAGCTTAAATCACCAGGAACAGCATTTTTCAATGTAGGAATAGTGGTAGATTTCTTTAGTCGATCATAGTCTGTCCTTCTGCCTTTTAAAATATCGCCTAGCCTTTGCACCATAACGCCTCCACCAGTCAGCATATTGGCTAGTCGGGCAATATATCTACCATACTCAATAGGCTGGTTAAAAGGCTCTGTAAATCTAGTTGAAACTAAAAGTGCAAAATTAGTATTTCCAGTTTTTAATTTCTGATCAGCGTAGCTGTGACCATTTACTACGGCAATGTCTCCGTCATAGTGTTCTTCTGAAACAACACCCCCGGGATTCATACAAAAAGAACGAACTCGATTGTCATAAGTGTCTGAGTAATATACAAGTTTAGCTTCATACAAATCCTTTGTTAGGTGATCCATAATAGAGTTAGGTACTTCTACTCTTACGCCAATATCTACTTCGTTATTTTCTGTTTTAATTCCTAACTTCCGAGTTTGGTCTGTTAGCCAGGCAGCTCCCCCTCTCCCGGGAGCTGCAATAACAAAGTGTGCTCTAACCTCTAAAGGCTCTTCACCCTTTTGGCATAGCAAAACTCCTACAACCTGTCCTTCCTCAACTATAATATCTTGGACAGACGTAAGCTCAGAAAATTCTGTTTTTGTCTTTGTAACTAAATGTTCGTACATGCTGCTTAAAACTTCATAGGCAAGTTCTGTACCTAAATGTCTTACAGGGCAAGGTATCAGTTGAATGCTGTATTTAGATGCTTCGTAGATAATGTCATCTATTTTCTTATTATCCAGGCCATAAACTGTATCACTTGCACCAAATTGTAAATAGACTTGATCTGTATAATCGATTAAATTTTGCGCTTCTTCAGCCGGCATATAATCTGTTAGTCGACCACCCACTAGGGGCGACTTACTTAGTTTGCCATCACTATAAGCCCCTGCTCCTGCCCAACCGCTAGTAATGTTACATGGGTCACAGTTTACACACACCTGAGTCTTCCTGGCAGGGCATACTCTTCTTTGAAGATTCTTTCCTTTATCCACAATGAGTATCTCTAGATTTTGTTTTAGCTTACTTAACTCTAGAGCTGCAAAAATACCTGCAGGCCCAGCACCAATAATGATCACATCATATTTAGTTTTCATAAGCTGTCCCCCTTTAAATTAGGCATAAAAACAACCCAAATAGAACTTACTAATGATTCCATTTGAGTTGGGTCAAACCTATTAGGTTGGGTCTCATTAACAAACAATACCAGTTTACTGTTTTTCAATCATTTTGTCAACCTAAACCCGAATAATAATACCGTATACAATATTTATTATTCGGTATTTTGTCAAACATTTTACCCAAATAAACCCAAAAATAGCAAAACAGGTTATATCCTTAGAAAAATCGACCTGTTTTAGCAAATCTTTTAAGAACTGTAATTAATAAGTGGCCTAAAGTAAAAACAACAAAAGCCTCACTTAACCCGATGCTTAAAACTGTTGCCCAATAGGGCCATTTAAAAATAACATGCAAATAAAGGCTAACGAAAATAGCATTAAAAAGGATTGGCGATAAATAAGCAATAATGGAATTTCGAAAAACATACGTAACGTAGGCTGCCAACAAAGTAGTTAAACTTCCTCCAATAATATCCACCAATCCTAAGCCCCCAAAGGAATTAGCAACCAGCGCTCCTACAAATACACCTGGAATAGCTTCGGGAAAAAGCATCGGCAGTAGTGTCAAACTTTCCGCAAACCTTATTTGAACAATTCCGTAGGAAAGGGGCTGTAACGCCAAACATAACACTATGTAAAGAGCAGCAATTAAACCTGCCCTAGCTATCTTAATTACCATACAATTACTCCTTTATAGTTTTTATAACCATCTTTGTACTTAGTTTATACATTATTGATTAGTTTAAACTATAATTGCAATTTTTAAGTCTTGTTAATTATTTTAAACATATATTAAATTAATGAAAATATTTAAGGAAGGGTGAATACTTATGGAAAATCAGCAGCCTTTGGCAGAACAAATAGATATAGTTTTTACAGAACTATTCCATAAGCTTAGAATAGCCACGGCCTGTGAAGATGGGTTAACTGGAACACAATTTTTCACCTTGCGTTACATCGTTGCCAATCAAAAAGTTACAATTAGCGATTTAGCGTCGACAATTAATGTGACCTTAAGTGCTATTACAGGTTTAGTTAATCGTTTAGTGAAACTCGAGTTAGTCAGGCGGCAAAAATCAGAAGGGGATCGGAGAAACGTTTGGGTTTTTCCTACGGAAAAAGGCATTGCCTTAATAAAAGCTGCCAATTTACGCCGCCAAGAACTTATTACCCATTACCTACAGAATATTTCTCCTGAGGCTTTATTTGGTCTAAAGCAGTTTTGTCAACATCTTACTAAGTCCTTACAAATAAATTCCACTCTGGAGTAAGTGTTTAAGGTTGCTGTGCTAAATCTAAAAACTTAGTGTATTCTCCTAAAAAAGCTACTTCAATACTGCCTGTAGGCCCATGACGATGCTTAGCAACAATAATTTCGGCAATTCCTTTTTTATCTGTTTCCGGGTCATAGTATTCAGGGCGATGAATAAATAAAACACAGTCGCTGTCCTGCTCAATTGAACCTGATTCCCGCAAATGACTTAAGGCCGGTTTTTTGTCATGGGTCTGTTCTACAGCTCTGCTTAACTGGGATAATGCCAGCACAGGCAAATCCAATTCACGGGCTAGTGCTTTTAAAGAACGAGATATCTCTGAAATTTCCTGTTGGCGGTTTTCAGTTCTATGGTTGGATTTCATGAGCTGCAAATAGTCTACGATAATTAATCCCAAGCCTTTTTCGGCTTTTAACCTACGAGTTTTTCCCCTGATTTCCATAACTCCAATGTTAGGAGTATCATCGATATAGATAGGGGCATCTTCCAACCTTGCCGCTGCCGCTGCTAACTTCTGCCAGTCCTCCCCCTGCAGGTAGCCAGAGCGAAGTTTTTGCTGATCCACCATAGCCTCAGCAGATAAAATACGCTGTACTAATTGTTCTTTAGACATTTCCAAACTAAAAATAGCTACAGGTATTTTCTGCTTTATAGCCACTTTTTGAGCAATATTGAGACAGAAAGCAGTCTTCCCCATCCCAGGCCTAGCTGCACAAATAATTAAATCACTTTTATGTAAACCTGAAAGGAGCTTGTCCAAGTCCCTAAAGGTAGGAACTCCTGTGGCTTCACCTTTATGCTCAGCTAAATATTCTAAATGCTCAATAGTAGAAAGCAGCAGTTCTTTAATTGGTGTAAAAAAATTACTCCGCCGCCGCTCGGCAATTCTTAAAATCATGCTTTCTGCTTGATCCAAAAGCTGTTCTACATTTTCTGTTCCTTCATACCCAATTTGGGCAATTTGGGTTGCTGCATTGACAAGGGACCTTAAAAGGGATTTCTCTGCCACAATTTGAGCATAATACCGGGCATTAGCCGCCGTAGGAACAACACTAGAAAGAAGGGATACATAAGTAACCCCACCAACCTTCTCCAGCATGTTATTCTTGCGTAACTCATCAGTTAAAGTTACAAGATCTACGGCTTGATTTTGCTCATTCAACTCTAAAATTATTTCATAAATTATGCGATGAGAGTCCTGGTAAAAATCTTCACTTTTTAAGACTTCCATTACACTATAAATTGCTTCCTTGTCAAGAAGCATAGAACCCAAGACAGCTTGCTCTGCTTCTAAATTTTGAGGTGGAACCCGATCAATCAAAATACTCATTTTCTCACCTTAATTCTCAGCAAAGGCCCATTTAACAGCCTCTTCAATTGTCGCCACGGGGATGACCTTAATACCTTTTAAGCCTACTGGCACATCTTTTTTATTGGCCTCAGGAATAATTACCCTAGTCATGCCGGCTTGTTTTGCTCCATAGATTTTTTCGCAAATTCCACCTACCGGTTTAACTTTCCCTTGGATAGATATTTCCCCAGTAACGGCTACATTTTGTCTTAAAGGTTTATTTAATATAGTACTTAACAACACTAAGCAAATGGCTGTACCTGCTGATGGGCCGTCAATGTTGCCGCCGCCGACCACATTTATGTGCAAATCATAATCGTCAATTTCAATTTCCTTTATTTTTCGCAGCACACTGCCTGCGTTAAAAACAGAATCTTTGGCCATACTGCCTGCCGTATCATTAAAACGAATTTTTCCTTTCCCTTTTTCTCCTGTTTTAAAAGCAACAGCTTCGATTTCAATGACGGAGCCTACAAAGCCAGAGACACCTAAGCCAAATATTCTTCCTACTTCCGGTTGAAGACTAGCTTTTTCCGTCACATAAGGAGTCAAGCGAGAAGCCTGTACAACTTCAAAAACATGTTCTGCAGTAATTACCAATGGATCTGAAGGCAAATCAGCTAAAGAAGCTTGATACAGTGCTACTCCATAGGCATCTGCTAAAATATTGTTAGCCTTTCTGCCTTCGATGGTATATTCACTAATAATATCAGGAACTAAAGGATCTATTTCTACTTCTAATTTTTGGGCTGCATTATTAATTATTTGTTTAATTTCCTTTGGGGTTAGGGGTTCAAAGTAAACTTCCGCACACCGGGAGCGAAGTGCAGGGTTTAATTCCCCTGGATCCCTAGTAGTAGCTCCAATTAAAATAAAGTCTGCCGGTGCCCCTTCTTCAAAGATTTTCTTAATGTAACTAGGAACATTTGGATCGTGAGGATCATAATAAGATGATTCAAATTCAACCTTTTTATCTTCAAGTACTTTTAGTAATTTATTCAGTAAAAGAGGGTCAACTTCTCCAATTTCGTCAATAAAGAGGATCCCCCCATGAGCATCTGTAACTAAACCTAATTTAGGCTCAGGAATACCCGTATCAGCCAAATCTCTCTTGGCACCCTGATAAATTGGATCATGGACAGAACCTAGTAAAGGATTAGTCACATCCCTAGGGTCCCAGCGCAAAGTTGCCCCGTTGACTTCGATAAAAGGAGCTTCCTTACGGAAAGAGGTTCTTTTAACACTTTTAGCCGCTTCCAGAGCCAGCCTAGCTGCAGTCGTCTTACCAACCCCTGGAGGACCATAGACAATAATATGCTGCGGAAAAGGGGAAGCTACCTTGGCCAGGAGAGCCCGCACTGCTCGTTCCTGACCCACAATTTCTTCTAATTTAGAAGGGCGCAGCACTTCCATAGCCGTTTTGGCTAACTGAATTTGATTTAACTTTTCCAATACAGCTAGTTTTTTTAAGGTTTGGGCATTTTCAGGCCCTGCATTTTCTTTTATAACCTGAAGCTTTATTTCCTGAATATATTCCTCATGACGTTCTTGCATTTTTTCAGCGATTTTAGCGTCTAATTTATCTTCCACTACACGCCGAGCCATATCGTTAGCTATTTCATCCTCTATTTCTTCTAAGATAACCGGTATTTCTTCTTGAACAGGTATTTGATCTAAAGTAGGATCTTCATAGACGATTTTTTGCAACGCCAGCACTTTGTCAGCAAGGTCCTTAGAACGTAGTAAGTCCAGAGCCTCTAATTTGCTGGCTTTTAAAACCAAACGGTCAGTCCCGTAAACATTGCACAATACCCGGAAAAGGGCTGCTACCTGTCGATCTTCTTCTTGGCTCTCAGCTGTAATGAAGCTAAAAATGTCGTTTATTTGCATATCTTGCTGTTCTTTTTCCACTTCTTAGACCTTCCTTTGCAATATGTGCTTGTTATTCCCCGGAGACTTGGACAGTAATTTTAGCACTCACTTGGGGATGAATACGTACCGTAATCGGGTAAGAACCTAAGGCTTTAATGGCTTCTTTTAAGTCAATTTTTCGCTTATCGACAGCAAGATTAAAATCCTTTTCTAAAAGCTCAGCAATTTCTTTGCTAGTCACAGAGCCAAAAAGTTTACCGTTCTCTCCCACTTTGCCGCTTATTTTCAGTATTTTGCCCTCAATTTTTTTTGCTGTTTCCTTAGCCTTTAAGATTTCCTGTTCTTTAAGTTGTAACTGTTTTTTCTTTGCTAGCTCTAATTCCTTCAGATTGCCGGCTGTTGCCTCTTTGGCTAACTTTTTGGGGAATAAATAGTTGCGGGCATATCCATCAGAAACATCAACAACGTCTCCTTTTGCCCCTAAACTCTTAACTTCTTTATTTAGAATAACTTTCATTTGCCATACCCCCAAACAATAAATTTCGTGCAAATTATTATGTAGCTAAAAATATATTAGTACTTCTGAAGCAAAAAAGATAGACCCTACAATCTGGCTAAATTGGTGCTTCCTAGCTTTTGCTTTTCCCCAATCGTCGATAGTCAAGAACAGTATCAAACATGCCTAGCAAAATTAAAAAGGAAATAGATACAGGTAAATTAAATACGGCTAACAAAATAAGCCCTAGTTTAATCAAAAGTAAATCAATTTTTTGAAAATAATATTTGACAACAGCTATACCTATAAAGGTGAATATTGGAAAATAGAAAATAACAATATTTTGCCCTACTGTTTTTAGTGGAGGCCAACCTAAGTAGTCTGTAAATAACCATGCCCCCAAGCCTAGAATAAATGGCCAGATAAAATACCAAGGCAACTTCCATTGAGAAAAGGGTGCTGCCTTTGGAATAGGAATACGTAATTTTTGCAGTATTTTCCGGCTAAGGAGCAAGCTTAATAAGGCATTTGCCAAAGAGCTTAATAACATATAAGCAGGAATTACTGCCTGGATAAAGGTAACCATTTGAGTAACCATTTGGCGTAATTCAGCTTCGGAGATGCCTTTTTGACTAAATTTTTCTAAAACGCCCATTTGCCGATACATCTGGAGACTTGAATTAACAACTCCTTGTAAATCAAATTGAAGGGGTGAAAAACCTGCTAAAGCAAAGAACAATCCCAGGGCCCCAATAGTTCCTCCAATAGCAGCCATGCTGCCATAAAATAATGTTTTTCCAAAGGACCAATGGTTTCTTAAAGCATACCCATAGACTAAGGCTGCTCCACCATATTGTAAAACTATAATTAAGGCCCTATAAGGAGTGGCAAAGATACTTAGTAAAAGAGCAGTTACCAGCATTCCAAGCAGGCCTGTGCGCATATCCTGCCTAATGCAAAGAATGATAATAGGAATAGTCCAAAGGAAATTAGTTATAATGCCCAAAAGAGGAATATATAGACCAAGTAAAGCTATGAGAACTGCAACTGCCGCTAATAGCGCCCCTTCAGCCAAAGATGAGGGTTTAAGGTATTCTCCCTTCATTTCTTACACCTTTCCTTTATTTAAAAAGTAGGAGGGAGCAGTGCTCCCTCCTTACTACCTTCTTGCTTATTCCGCTGTTGTAAAAGGCAACAAAGCAATATGCCTAGCCCTTTTAATAGCTGTTGTTAGCTGCCTTTGATGTCCGGCACAATTACCTGTAATTCTTCTAGGTAGTATTTTCCCACGTTCAGTCACATACTTTTTAAGCTTATGAACATCTTTGTAATCAATACCTTCGACTTTATCTACACAGAAACTACATACGCGTTTCCGGGAACGACGACGTTCACGTTTCATTTTATCCCCTCCTATACATTAAAATGGAAGATCATCTCCGGGAAGGTCAAAATCGGTAGAAAGGTTTGGCTCATTTCCAAAGTTTGTCCCACCGCTTTTATTTCCTTCCTTAGGCCAATCCAGGAACCTGACATTTTCAGCAACTACTTCTGATACTTGCCTTTTTTGCCCATCAGCTGCATCATAAGACCTGACTTGCAGTCTGCCTTCCACAGCAACTAAACGGCCCTTACCTAAGTTGTTAGCGCAAACCTCAGCTAGCTTTTGCCACACAACAATGCGAATAAAATCAGCTTCGCGTTGTCCTTGCTGATTAGCATACTGTCTGTCTACGGCTAAGGTAAAAGTAGCCACTGCTACTCCATTAGCTGTATAGCGCAGTTCTGGGTCCCTAGTCAAGCGCCCGATTAATATAACCTTATTCAGCAAGGTTAACACCCCTTTTAGCTGGCTTTTTCTTCATCTAAGCGAACGACTAAGTAACGCAGCATCTCATCAGTGATTTTGAAAATACGCTCTAGTTCTTGTGCTGCTGCTGGCTCACTTTTGAAGTTCATCAGCACATAAAAACCATCATGGTATTTATCCACCTCATAAGCAAGTCTGCGTTTACCCCATTGGTCAACCTTAGTAACTTCTCCACCGTTGCCTTCAACGATTTGTTTAAATCTCTCAACTAAAGCTGCTGTTTGTTCTTCTTCTACGTCAGGTTTAATAATGTATAGGGTTTCATAATTACGCACGACACTTCACCTCCCTTCGGACTTAAGGCCCCCTACGGAGCAGGGATCAGCAGTTATGCAACTGCTAGTTTATTATTATAACATTAGAAATTGTTAAATACAACTATTCCTGAGGAATCAATACTTTTTTCACTCTTTTTTCAAAATCTGTTCTAGAAAGCATGACTAAACGCCCGCATTTTAAACATTTAATTTTGAAATCCATACCCACCCGAGTTATCTGCCATTGATTGCTTCCGCAAGGGTGTGGTTTACGCATTTCAACTATATCTCCTAGGTTAAACTGCATTTTACCCCCTCAGCTCCTCTGACTGTTGAGTTTGATTTAAATTTTCATTTGCAGGGTTAGTTATAATTACTCTCTTAGGGTAAGGTATCTCAATTCCGTGAGCATCTAAAGCTTGTTTTAACTTCTTACGCAATACTCTTTCCGCTTCCCACTGTTCTCCTGCTAAAGTCCGGGCAGTTACTCTAATTACAACATCAAAATCCCGCAGTTCGGTAACTCCTTGGACAACAGGGACTTCGATTAAAGAAGGTATTTCCTCAGCAGCTTCCTGGCAAGCTTGGCGTAAAACTTCTAAAGCGTAGTCTAAATCCACTTCATAAGAAATACCTAAATTAACTACAGCTAACATTTGCCCGCGGTTAAAATTTGTTACTTTGGTAATCTCTCCATTTGGAATAATATGCAGCTGTCCTGTCCATTCCCTAATTTTAGTAGTCCTTAGTCCTAGCTCTTCGACAGTGCCCGTTACCCCCGCTGTTGTAATATATTCCCCAACTGTAAATTGATCTTCAAAAATTATAAAAAAACCTGTAATTACATCCTTAACTAAGCTTTGGGCACCAAAGCCTACAGCTAAACCTACAATTCCAGCTCCAGCAAGTATAGAACCAGTCTTTACATTAAACACTTCTAGAATCATCATGGCTGCAATAAAATAAATGGTATATTTTAAAATACTGCGCAGTAAAGCTCTCAGAGTTCCAGCCCGGCGATGAAGGCTAAAGACTGTTCCATTTTCCTGCTCTAGGAATAAATGGTCTACTACAGCCCAGCCTAGTTTTAAGATTAAGCGGCTGGCCACTAAAATTAAGATAACTCTCAGTATTTTAAAGCTGTATTGTTCTAAATCTTCAGCTTCAACAAAACCGATATTTAATAATTCCAGGCCAATAATACCGCCTACAATGTACCCTGAGTAAATTAAAAATTTTTTAATTGTATTTTCTAAATTAGACACTAAAGTCTCATCAGCAGTAGTATTTTGGGCCCGATAAATTTTAAAGAAATGTCCCACTATTAAATTAACTACTTGGATTCCCAAGCGTATTAAAACAATTATGCCTACTGCCTCCAAAAGATTCAAACCTACCTGATAACTGAACAAGGACTGCATTACCGGCATAAACATCCTCCATTTTAATTTAATAAACTTTCCTCATAGATAGTATAAAGATCTTCAACTGTAGCTGGATAAGGATGGTTACGTAATTTTTCCAAGTTATTAGCTGCGTTTTGCAGATATAGTTGTAAGTCTGCTTCTGTAAAATGTTCTTCAGAGCCTACGCTAAGTATTTCTTTTAAAAAGCTGCCTAGCTCTGACAAATTTACAAATCCTAACTTTTCTAAAATTATCTTAACCCTCTTTTGATCTTGGTGAAATGCCAAAAAGGACTGCAATAATAGGCCATTAGCCTTGCCATGGGCTATACCTTTTTCCAGAGTCAATTGGTAGCCAAGGAAATGGGGTATAGAAGTTCTAGCTATGGCAATGACCATTCCCGCTAAATTAGAAGCAAGAAGCAGTTTTTCCCGTACTTCCTGCTGGAATTTACGTTCCTGTATAAATTGTAGGCATTCAGCAAAAATAGCCAATCCCTTTTCGGCTAAAGCATCGCTGTAGGGATTAGTGTTTCTAGTTAAATATCCTTCAATTAAATGGGACAGAGCATCAATAGCTGTATTAACTGCCACTTGTGGAGGCACTGAGGCTGTGTAATTAGCATCTAAAAAACAAACCTCTGGAAAAAGATTAGTTGGTAAAGTTCTTTTCCTTCTGCTTTTCCAATCTGTAATTACAGCATAAGGAGTTATTTCTGACCCTGTTCCGGCAGTAGTAGGTATGGCCGCCACAGGAAAATAGTCTAGTCCACTCTGGGTAAATAAAGTTTCTTCGGAACACTTACTGGCTGCCATTATACTAATAGCTTTGGCAGCATCTAAAGGGGAACCTCCTCCTATACCTACTACAAAATCTATTTCCTTTTTCTGAGCAATTTTAGCCCCTTGGATAACTGTTTCCATAGAAGGGTTTTCCTCAACATCACTAAAAATAGCATAGCTAATTTGCTGCTTTGCTAAAATATTTTCTACATCAGCTAAAGCACCGCTTTTTTGGGCAGAACTATGGCCTGTCACCAATAAAGCCCGAGTTCCTAAATTAGTTAAAAAATCTGATTTCTGAAGAATTATATTATTTCCAGCAAAAACTTTAGTAGGAATAGCATAACTTAGTTCCATCTTTTTACTTGTCCTCCTTAACATAAGCCTGATTTGCAGCAGCAATTTCTTCTAAAGCTTCTTCCGCACTAGTCTTCAGGTGCCAATCTTCAGCAGAGGATAGCTTTTGTAAATAAGGAACGGCTTCCTTATATTTTAACTTGCCGAGGCCCCGGGCGGCAGCAGCCTGGACTTTCCAATGGCTATCCTTTAAAGCCCTCAGCAGCATAGGCCCTGCTTCGGGAAAATGGCTTAAACCAGTTACCGCTTGGGCTCGCACATCTCCCTCTGGGTCAGTAAGGCAGCTTTCCAAACCTGGCAAAGAGTTTTTATCTTTAAGCTCCCCAAGGAGCTCTAAAATCTGAATCTTCCCTCGGCTATCGGCCTGAGGCAGTGCTTTTAAGATGTACGGAACTGCCTCTGAGCCAAAAGCTGTTAAGATTTCCCCACTTCGAGCAGGCAAAATACGGCTTGGAAACAATAAAGCATCTACGGCATAAGGCACAGCCTCAATAAGACCTAACCTAACTATAGTCTGGCAAGCTAAAAAACTAATCCGTTCTTCCCGGTTGGTTAATAGTTCAAACAAAAGAGGCAGGCTTTTTTCCGAACCAATTAGGGCTAATACCTCTAAAGCCAGGTCTCTTTTGGCATTTCGTTCTCCTAAGGCACCTAGATAAATGCCTTCTAGCCCTAGCTCATGGCAGGCTGTTTTTAGATTTGGCCAAATCTCCTTTGAAGAAGGGAAATGAGCAGTTAGCCACGCTGCTATTTCCCAAGGGTCACGGTTTTCTAGAACCTTCCTGGCTTCTGCTACTGAGGAATTTTCTTTCGGCCAGCTTAATTTTTCCCTTTCTTGGCTATTCTTTTTTTTCCGCCTCAGTCCAAAGCCCACGGTCAGCAATGTCACGATGGCTAAAAGTAAAATCAAGTATTTCATTTTTCACCTTTATAAAGAAATAACTTTAACTGCTAGGTTTAATTGGCCCACAATATTATACATGTTGGTAACTTTACCTATACAAAGTTTTTCTTTTAAATGATAAAAGTCCAGACATGTACCGCAAGCCAATATTTCCACGCCTTTCTTTTCCAAGGCAATTAGTTCGGACAAAATTTCAGAGCCTTCGCAAGCCAATTTTACCCCTGAATTTAGAAAGATAACCCTAACCGGCGCACACTCACTTTCAGCTAAACTATAGAAAAAGCTGCGCATTAGTATTTGCCCTAACTCATCATCCCCTTGGCCTAACTTATCTGAGCTTACTAAGTACAAAGCACCGCCTTCGATGGTTAAACCCGTCTCCATTCCTTGCTGTGGTTTTTTATTAATATGAACATAATATTCAGTGCCCTTGTTTTCAACCTTAACCTGGCAGTGCATGCTCTCAGCCAGTCTGACTACATTATCTTTAGCGACTTCGTTATCAACAATGGTCACAATTTTCCCTTGTTCCAAATTTTCAAGAGCCTTTTTAGTCATAATAACTGGTTGAGGGCAGGACATACCTCTCACATCAACTTGTTTTTCCATTTTAATTCCCCTCTACAATAATTTTTCCGGCACCATGCACTACAACTCCTATTATGCTGGCTTCCATTCCCTTTTTTGCTAAAGCTTTTAAATACAGATCAGCTTGGCTTTGAGGCAAAGCTGCTAATAGTCCTCCTGCCGTCTGGGGGTCACAAAGTAGATCCTTATCTACATCTCCAATTTGACCCAGCCAGTCAACATTTTGCTGTAAGTAAGCCAGATTCCTTCTAGCCCCTCCGGGAACAATTCCCATTTGGGCGTAATCGTAGGCACCAGTTATAACTGGTATTTTTCCTAACTGCAACTTAAAAGAAACTTTACTGTCTTTAACCATCTCCCAAGCATGGCCTAAAAGTCCAAAACCTGTAACATCTGTGCAAGCATGAGCTTCAAAATCTTTTAGCAGCTCTGCTGCGGTTTTGTTTAATTCAAGCATTGTATCCACTACTGCATCCATTTCCCTGGCAGTAAGCAGCTCACCTTTTAAAGCAGTAGTTAAAATTCCTACACCAATTGGTTTCGTTAAAACTAGTGCATCTCCCTCTTGAGCCCCTTGGTTGGTTAAAATTTCCTGAGGGTCCACTATTCCCGTAACGGCCATGCCATATTTAGGTTCACTATCTTCTACAGTATGACCTCCTACTAAAAGGGCTTCCGCTTCTTTTAGTTTTTCTGCGCCGCCGGCTAGAATCTCTCGTAAAATTCCTAAATCTAAGCAGCTAGTTGGAAAGGTAATAATATTCATTGCCGTCAACGGTTTGCCTCCCATGGCATAAACATCACTTAAACTGTTAACAGCTGCTACCTGACCAAAAATATAGGGATCATCAACCATGGGAGTAAAAAAATCAACTGTTTGTACTAGTGCTGTTTCCTCTGTTAACTTATAAACTCCGGCGTCGTCCATAGTTGCCCCGGAAACAAGCAAATTAGGGTGTGCAAACTCAGGCAATGTTTTTAAAAGGTCTGTTAAGGTCCCCGGACCTACTTTAGCTGCTCAGCCTGCGGCTTTAGCGTATTGGGTTAAACGTATTTTTTCCGCCATTTTAACACCCTCTTTGCTTTACTTTTCCCAGAAAGTCCGATAAGCCTTGTAAGCCATATAGATATCGGCTTTACTAGCAACCTCCAGGGGAGCATGAATGCTTAAAAGGGCAAGGCCACAGTCTAAGGTTTCAAAGCCTTGGTCTGCTAAAAATTGGGCAATAGTGCCCCCGCCCCCTTGATCTACTTTGCCTAGTTCTCCTACTTGCCACACCACACCATGTTCATTAAATAAATTTCTTATTTCTCCTACAAACTCCGCATGGGCATCATTGGCATCGTATTTGCCGCCGGCACCTGTATATTTCGTTAAAACTACGCCCCGGCCTAAAGCAGCTGCGTTTCTTTTATCCATTACTCCTTCATAGTTAGGATCCTCAGCAGCAACCACATCGGCAGATAGTGCTTGGGAATTATTTAATACCTCTAGGGCAAGTGTGTTTTTCTTCTCTAAAAGGCACATCCTTGCCAACAGATATTCTAGAAATCTAGATTTGGCTCCTGTATTGCCCATACTTCCAATTTCTTCTTTATCCGTAAAAAAAGCAAGAGCAGTTTTTTGCGGCTTTTCCAATTCACAGATTGCCGTAAAACTAGGAAAGGCACAGGCCCGGTCATCTTGTCCATAAGCACCTATCATACTGCGATCTAACCCTAAATCCCTAGCTTTGCCCGCTGGAACTATTTCAATTTCAGAGCTAATTAAATCCTCTTCAAGTAAATCATACTCTCGGTGCAACTGATCTAGAAGTGCTAATTTTACTTTTTCCTTTACCTCTTCATCACTATAGGGAATACTGCCTACAAGTAGGTTTAAGCTCTCTCCAGTAACCCCTTCCGTCATGGTTTTTTTCATTTGTTCTTTAGCTAAATGTGGCAAAAGATCTGTTATGGTGAAAATTGGGTCAGAATCCTTTTCACCAATTGCTATTTTAATTTTCTTCCCTTGAGAATTAACAATTACTCCATGAATCGCCAAAGGGATTGTTAACCATTGATATTTTTTAATTCCCCCATAGTAATGGGTTTTTAAGAGTCCTAAACCTTCACTTTCATAAAGGGGATTGGGTTTTAGGTCCAAACGTGGAGCATCTAAATGTGCCCCAACTAAATGGACACCTTCAGCAAGGGGTGTAGCACCCATAATCCCTAAGACTACCATTTTGCCGCGGTTAACACTGTAAAATTTTTGTCCCGGAGCGATTTGACCTTGGGCTATATATTCTTCCAAAGCCCTAAATCCAGCTTTTTGGGCTTGTTCAACTATGTATTCTACCCCTTCCCTTTCTGTCTTGGCACGGTCTAAAAAAGTTTTATACTTTTCATTTAAACTGAAAATTTGCTCCTTTTCCTGTTCTCCTATCTTTTCCCACACTAGTTGTTCTTTCCAAATAAGTTTCTTTTCTAATTCTTGACCTTTACTTAACTCCGACATTTTCATTCCTCCTAGTTGACTTCTTACCCCAAGGGCAAACGGCTAGACAGCGGCCGCAAATCCTTTTTCCAAAAGTCACACGTACTTTACTTAAATATTCATCGCATTGTTTGGCAGCAAAACGCTTTTCCAAAGGATCTTCTCCTTTAAATTCTTCCCCAGTTAAAGCAGCAGCCGGGCACGCTTCTACACAAGCTCTGCATTGTCCACATTTATTATCTAAGGGTTGATCCGTAGGCAGCTGTGCTTCTGTCAGCACAGTTACTAACCTCAATCGAGGGCCGTATTGAGGATTAATCAAGGAGCAATTTCTCCCAATCCAGCCTAACCCTGCTAGGCTCCCTGCCAAACGGTGGGAAAAAATTCCCGCCAACTTATCCTCAGTCACTCTTTGGGAAGCAGGAATGGGAAAAGCTTCGTATCCTTCATCCTGAAGAATATTAGCTATCCTTAAAGCTAAATCATCTAATCTAGTATTTAAAACCTTGTAATAATGTAAATATGTATGGGTAGGTCCTGCCTCTAACTGATTTACAACTCCCCTTGGATAAGGCATTCCCAAGACAACTGCCCTATCTAAATGCAATAAATCCTCACCGTAAATGTCAGCGATATAATCTTTCACTGTTGACAAATCGGCAACGCCAAAGAGACTGGCTCCCCTCTCTTGTACCAAGTTTTGCAACCTCTCCCGTAGAGCTTCCCCTTCCATAATCAAATACACGCCTCCCTTAGTTGTATTACCTTTAACTAATAATATAGCATAGCATTGCCAAAAAGCACCTAAATTAATGGCCAAAAATTAAAACTGCCCTACCATTGCATTTGTTCCATGGTAAGGCAGCAATTAACTAAGTAGTATTAAAATTTAAATTTAGCAATTAAGTCTTGTAGTTCTCCGGCATCTTGTTCAATTGCTTGAGAAGCTGCAGTTAAACGCTCAATATGAGCAGACTGATCTTGAATTGATGCAGCAATTTCTTCCGTAGAAGCTGCCGTTTCTTCTGTAATTGCTTTAATATCTTCCACATAGCCAGCTACATTCCGACTGGAATCAGCTATCTGTTGAATAGCTTTAGTTGACTCTGCAATGCGCACTGTAATTTCCTCAACAGATTGCAAAACATGTTGAAAAGCTCTGTCCGTTTTTTGAATGGTTGTCATACCTTGTTGCACTTCAGTAGTGCTTGCGGACATTGCATCTACAGTTTCTTCAGTAGCAGCTTGAATACTTGTTACTAGCTGGGTAATCTCCTGGGCCGCCCCTTTGGATTGTTCCGCTAGCTTGCGTATTTCTTCTGCTACAACTGTAAAGCCACGTCCGTTTTCTCCAGCTCGAGCAGCTTCAATAGCTGCATTGAGGGCTAAAAGGTTTGTCTGTTCGGAAATATTTTTAATCATATCTAACATTATGGCAATTTGTCCCGAACGCTCTCCTAATCCTTGTACCTCCTGAGCCGAAAATTCTACGGTTTTTTTAATCCTTTCCATCTGGCTTATGGCATTTGCCACTGCCTGCTGTCCTTCTATGGTCACATTTTTTGTTTGTTGAGTCTGGTTCACAATTTCTTGGTTGGAAACAGAGATATTAGTAATAGTGTTAGCTATGTCATTTAGCTTTAAAACTGCATTCTCAATACCATTTGCTTGCTCCTCAGCTCCAGTAGCTAGTTGAGCGGAAGATTTGGCCACTTGCTCAGTTACAGCGTTGGAATTAGCAGCAGTATCAGCTAAAGTCTTACTTTGCTGCAGCACTAGTTGGGCAATTTTATAGATGGAGCTAATCATATGTTGAATAGTTTGCAGCATCTTATTAGTTGAATGAGCCAATTTCTCAATTTCATCGCCAGTCTTAATCTCTATTCTCTTAGTTAAGTCTCCTCCTGCCTCGGCCATTTCGCCAAGTATTGCAGAAACTACTTGCAGTGGTTTACTATAATAACGAGCTAAGAAAATACTTAAGGTTAGGGCAAACAAACTAGCTATAAAGCTAAAGATAAAAATATTTCTGCGAAGTTTCCCTAGCTCACTTGCTATTTTATCAGCCGAAATATCTACTCCAAGAAATGCAACTATTCGTCCCTGACCATTAAAAATCGGGGCATAAGCTGATTTATAAGTACCCCACTTATCCGTATAGTACCCTTTCGTGTTTACAATTTTTCCTTGCAAAGCTTCCCGCATTTCCGGTTCTAACTCATATTCCTCCCCAATGGGAGAAGGATCTGTTGACGTATCTAAGACAAAATATCCTAAAGTATTGTTTTTTTGAGCCATTGTATAAATTGCAGCAATATCTGGATTATTTTTTTGGACTTGCAGCAGCTTAGTAAGCTGCTGTTTAAATATAATTGTTTTCTCATCACCAGGGTGAAACAAGGCATGCTGGTCGCTATTAATGATTAGGGCACTGGCACTAGCAATCCCTTTTAATTTGTTATCAAATTCATTTTTTAAAACCTTGGCCGCAGCACAATAAGTTAAACTGCCGACAGCAGTTGTCACCGCTATTGTTAATAGGATAAAAGCAGTTGCCAACTTAACCCTAATTGAAAGCTTAAACTTCATTAAGGAACATCTCCCTAAAATAAACTCCAAAAGCAACTGTATTTCTTTTCATTATAAATACATCTGTCTATTATTCAACGTTTTTTTACTATTTTATGGAATATAAACCAAAAGGGTTACTATTGTTTTTAGTTCCTTAAAATTCCTTCATATTATTCAAGGACCAGGAAATACTAGAACTACAGAGTCACTGAATGCTTTTTATCTACACGTTGCAAGTACTTGACAAATTTAACAAACTAATTGTTCTAAATTCTCAGCGACTACTCGGAAAAATAATCGAACTTTATTACGGGTAGATAATAAGCATCCAAACTCTTTAATGGAAACTACCTCTCGGTAGTTTCCTTTTATTTGTGCGCCCAGCATGGGCGCTTGCTCGTCGGTGAAAGTCCGATACGGGGGTTGATAGTGCCAACCGTTAGCCTAAGACAAGGGTGTCCATCG